>CAYOOC010000048.1:0-23694 GCA_964405505.1 uncultured Thiohalophilus sp. | reverse complement strand
CCAGATCACGTTGTTGACCCGGATGGTGTAGCGCATGTGCAGATCCCCGGAGGGGAGAATGCTGAAGACCGGACCGGTAACCTCCTTGCGGGCCACCGTTCCGCCTGCATCGATGCGGGCGGGAATAGTCAGAACCCGGGGATGCATCAACGCCCGGATATACGCCGGGTTTTTGTCGCGCAGCAGAACGTAAGCGAGTTCATGATCCAGCAGTGCGTTCTGGCCGCCGTGGGCGGCCTGTTGTACCACGTGCAGATTCAGGGCGCGGATCTGCCGATTGGCGGCGTTATAGTAGCCGTCGGTGTGCCAGTTGATTGCCCGGTTGGTGTAGGGAATATAATTTTGGCGAATGCCTTCGTCGCGGACAGTCAGGGAGCTCAGGCCGCTCTCGTCGGCCAGCCAGTTGTGGTTCAGATCGTGCAGGCCGAAGCGGCGTCCCAACGACAGCGGTATCTCCGGATCGGGGTCGGTGCCGGTTTTGCTGAAATACAGTGCCATATTGGCTTTGCGACAAAGCTGTAACAGCGCGGCATGTTCGCTATCGCTCAGATTCCGGGGATCGTTGATTTCCACCAGCAGATCACCCAGGGTCTCGGGGTAGTCCAGAAGTTTTTGCTCGCGCCAGCGCAGATAGAGATCCTCGTTATCCAGATTGAAGGGACTGGCCGTGGGATTAGGGTCTGGTTGTGGACGGGACATGGGGCGCCTCGCGGGTCGAGTTTGAGTTACTGACAGCTGTTGAACGAGCATAGCGAACCGGTTCGGGCTGTCATTGACGAAGATCAAATGCACTGCGCAATGGCAATCAGATAACACGGCGTGCGTCGGCCCGGGAGAGGTTGATGATGCGGCTATTCGGGGAGTTTACCTGCCATGTATACGGAAGAAGATATTGCCTCGGCCATTAAGGCGGGCATTTTGAGTAACGAGACGGCAGAGGCGTTTCGAGCTCATGTGGCCGGCGTGAGACAGGGGCCGGCGGTGGACGAGGAACATTTTCGCCTGATTACCGGCTTCAATGACATCTTTGTGGTGATTGCCAGTGTGTTGTTACTGACGTCGGTGGGCGGGATTATCGGCGTGCTGGCGGACTGGATCGGCGCCGCCGCCGTGGCGGCCGTGGCCTGGCTGTTGGCCGAGTTCTTTACCCGTCGGCGGCGCATGGCCCTGCCGTCGATCGTATTGCTGCTGGCCTTTGTCAGCAGTGTTATGGGCGGCGTGCTTCTGCTGCTGGGGCCGGAAAAGGGAGCGCAAAGCGTCGTCATCGCCAGCGCCCTGGCAACGCTTGCTGTCTGGTTACACTGGCGTCGTTTTCAGGTCCCCATTACGGTGGCGGCCGGCGCGGCGGTGGGGGTGGCGTTTGCCATTGCCCTGTTGCTCTGGGCGGTGCCCGACGCCCGGCACTGGCTGAGTGTGATTTCATTTATTGCCGGCGTGGCGGTTTTTGTATTGGCGATGTACTGGGATACACAGGATACCGCGCGCCTGACGCGCAAATCGGATGTCGCTTTCTGGCTGCACTTGCTGGCCGCGCCACTGCTGGTGCATCCGGTATTTGCCGCGCTGGGTGTTTTCGAGGGACAGATGAACCTGTGGCAGGCGGCTGTGGTGATTCTGTTGTATGTGGCGATCGGGTTTGTATCGCTGTGTATTGATCGTCGCGCCCTGATGGTCTCCGCCCTGGTCTATGTGATGTATGCCTTCACTACCTTGCTGGAGCAATACGGGGTGGTGAGTCTGAGTTTTGCCCTTACCGCGCTGGTAATCGGTTCCGCCCTGTTGCTGCTTTCCGCTTTCTGGCATGCCAGTCGTGCGCAGGTACTTCGCCAGGTGCCTCGGGTGGTACAGCGTTGGCTGGTGCCGGCACGTTAATGCTGTTGTTTGTGCCGTGGCACGCTTTTGTTGTTGTGATGATGTGGCATAAGTTGGAATAATCCGCTTAACTTTCTTACCACACGTCACCCAAGGACCTCCGTGAAACTCCCCTGGCATAAAAACAAAACCGACGACGAGGAACTGATCGGTCTGGATCAGGAACGCGTCAGTCTCGAGCGCGTCGGACACAGTCGGATTGATGAGGCGGTCTCGAGTGTGCGCAAGACGCCCTGGAGTCTGACCCTGTTGCAGTTGTTGTGGACGGCCGGGCCGGTGACCTTTCTGGCCATGCAGGGCGGTTATTACCTGGGTTTTGGGCATGCTGCGCCGGCGCAAAACTTTATTTTTTTTGCTGCCTATACACTCATTCTGGGTTTTATCGGTTTGCTGGCCCGCTTTGTGGCGGTGATGTTGCGTGGCCGGCGCCAGAACGATGCCCGTGCGGTGTTGAGCAAGACACTCGATCTGCTGCCGGATCTGTTGTTTGAAAGCCGCGACAGGGTTCTGGCCGAGCTGGCGCCGGAAGCGCGGCGGCTGCGCGCGGCCGGCGCCCTGTTGCACGAGCTGGATCTGAGTCCCGAGAGTGTCGCGCTGGCGGTGCGTGAGCTGACCGGCGACACCAGTCTGGCCGAGATCACCGAGCAGATCGAGATTTATCGTCGCCTGGGATTGCGTAGCCGGGTGCAGGATCTGATCGCTGCCAGCGCCGAGGCGCGTGCAGCGGCGTTGGAGAAGATCCATGCCACCGCACCGGACGAGGCGGATCTGTTGCGCGATCGGCTGACCGGCGTGGCGCCCTCGTTTGAACATGGCGTGCCGCGCCGGGACAACTTTCTTGCGGCGATCTTTGCCGCTGCGGATCGTCAGAATCTCGATTTGATGGCGCTCGAGGATGTTCAGGAGCTGCTGGTACTGGCCTTTGAACTTTTGAGCGGCCGCGAGATCACCCGTCTGGTGATCGATTATGAGGGCGGCTGGCAGCAGGTACGCAGTCTGGATGAAGTGGAGGACGCCCGTAATCGTTACAGCGTTCGCCAGGCGATGGCCACTACGCGCCTGCAGGCGCTGGCGACCTATCTGTCAGATCATCCCGAGCTGGGGTTCGACGAGTCGGTGACCAGTTTGTCGCCGGAAGAGCTGTTGACCCGGCTGGCCTCCGGCTTGGAGCAACTGGTCCAGCAGGGTCGGCTCGGTGAGGCGGCCAGCTGGCCGGAATTGAAAACGATCCTGGAGCTGGTGCGGGAAAGCCGTCGGGCCAGCGAAGAAGTTCAAAAATGGCGCGATCGTTATATCCGGGCGCTGGAGCGCTGGGAAGAGTTACGCCAGCGCCATGCCAGACAGCCCGCGCAACTTGTGTTGCCGCGCCGCTCGCGGGGCCTGCGGATTCGCGAAGAGCGCATTACGCTGGATGATGAAGAGAAGATTGAAGTGGCGAAGCAATTTTGCGAATACCTGCGCGGGCTTGGTTTTCGGTCCACCGAGGCGGGACTGCAACGCGGCGGGCGATCGTTAAACAGCGAGGATATCAAGCGCCTGGCGATTCGCCTGGTGCTGATCCTGCAGTCGTATGTCCCGTTGACCGACGCCAGCATTCAGCGGGCGATCTACAGCAGTCGCGCTGCCTATCTCGGCGGGCTGGAAGCCGGCTTCAGCGCCGATGCCAAGGCGGGCCTGGGGGCCGCGGCGGTGCGCGAGGTGCGCGAGGATCTGGGCAAAAGCGCCGAGTACCTGGCATTGCGTATTCGCCGGGTGTATCAGGTGCCGTTGAGCGATTCGATGATCGATTTTCTGGTGGCGCATTACAACGCCAGCCGGGAACGGCTGGAGGTGATTGCCGCCTCGCCACTGGAGGAGACGCCCTATTCAAACCAGTTCGCCGGGATTTTGCAGGGCTTATCAATGGACTCGGAACGCTGGCGCCGAATTATCCAGCAACTCGAGCGCCTGCTGCATGATTACGATCGTCGCCGGGTTGTGCGTTAGCGGCCGTATTGACGCACATATGGTCAGGGTGGGGCGTGCAATGGGCGGGAACTTTCTTGTTTAAAGGCAGTCTTATTTTACGAGCGCAGCAATGCGCTTATTCCCGCAACCCTCCCTGTAGTGGGAATAAAAAGCCCGGTTTCCCCAAGCCGGGCTATTTCGAAGCCCCGGACGGCGCTTAATCCCCACTTCGTCCGGGGCATTTTTTTGCCCGTCAAATCGCCCGTTCAGGATCGTGAGCGCCAGCCATCGAAAAACGTGGCGGTGACCACGTCGGCCTGTTCTTCCAGTGCGAAGCGGAATTCGGAAAGAACCCAGCGAAAGGCCAGCCCCTGAATCGAGGCAATCAACAGGCAGGCACATTCCTGGGCGTCGAGGTCGCCACGCAGCTCGCCCATCTCCTGCCCCTCGCGAATCAGTCCGGTCAGATACTCCAGGAATGTCCCCACCAGGAGCTGCATCCGTTCGCGAACTTCCTGGCTGCCGTTCTGGATCTCTTCGGAAAAGAGTAATCTCGGGATACCGGGTCTGTGCTGGATAAACTGTAAATGGAAGCGGATAACCCGACGCAGGCGTTCAAGCGGGGTGTGTTCGGCAAGGTTTTGTTCGCGCAGTCCCGCTTGCAGGCTCTCCTGTACGTGATCGATCAGTGCAACGAGCACATGGCTTTTGTTGCCGAAGTGCAAAAAAAGCGTTGGCTGGGCGATGCCGACCGCCTTGGAAAGGGAGCGGGTGGTGAGTTTTTCGACCCCCTCTGTCTGGAGGATCTTCATGGCCGCGTGGATGATGTCCTGGCGACGTGCCTCGGCGGGTTTACGCCGGGTGGAACGGGATGTGGGGGAGTCACTCACCGGAAATTATCGTCCTCGGAATTATATCGTTATGTTGGATACACCGTTGCCGTGTTCATAAAAACGGGCCGCGGGGTCGGTGTGTATTATGCCATTGGTGGCAAAGTATCGCTTCCCTTCTTGCCTGTTCTGTTATCAGGGTAACAATCGAAGAGCCGGGAAAGCCGGTGTTGATCCTGCCGTGCTGAAACCGGGTCGGGCCCATGGTGTTCTACGGGCCCGACCCGGTCCAGAAGTATCATGATGTCAAAAGCTGATCAAGATATCAGGTACAGCAATCCCCTTCCGGAACGCCGCTTTTTTTCAGCATGAAAGCCAGCGGGCAGAAATTGGTCAGGCCGCTCTGGAAAAGGTTGAGACCGACGAAGGCTGTCAACCAGAGCCAGTTGGGGTTGTGCCAGTGCGCGCCGGCCAGGCTGGCCAGGATTACCGTGCCGGCGAAGATATGGACAATACGATCGACATTCATATTTAATTCTCCTTAATCATTCAGTGTTGATAACTGATCTGGAAATTGAAAATATTCTGTTCCAGCTCGATCGTCTGTTCTCCCATGGGCGTGTCCTGCGAGACCTCGTTATTAAAGGCGTGGCCGTAAGAGAACGATCCCATGACGCGGTTGTTGAACTTGCGGGTCATCCCCAGGGTGAGGTGGTGTTCGGTGACCGCCAGAGAACCGAAGTTGCTCGTCACATCTTCCGGACCGATGGGACTCTCGCCGTAGTTGTAACCAAAGCGTACGGTGGTTTTCGGGCTGACCTGTTTTTGTACCCCGATAGCGAAGACAGTCTGATCGTCCCAGCCGAAGTTCAATGGAACCGAGCCGCTGGGGGTGGTGAGGGTTATTTGATCCAGTACTTCACTGAACCAGATACGTTTGATATCCATTTCGACCAGTAATCCTGCACCCGGGCTGTAAGCGGCGCCAAAACTCAGCTTCGGCGGCGCATCCATGGTCATCTCGTACTTGCCGTCAGAGGCATTCCACTCGAAAGCGTTCATATTCTGCCGGGTTTCATAGGCGGCCCCCAGCCGCAGTTTCGGGGTGGCCTGATAGGTCAGCCCGAAGGTGGCGCCGTAACCATAGACCTGTTTCTGGGGCAGTTGCCGATCTAGCGATTTGGCCGGGTTATACATCGCCATGGCCAGTGACTGATAGTTCAGGTTGAAGGCGGCGCCAAGGCTCAAACGATCGTTGACCCGATAACCGAAGCCCGGGGCGATCTTGTAGAACTGCTTGGTGGTGACCACCTGCGGGTTGTTGCCCATCACAAACGGCACATCCACGCCCATGCCCGAAAGCCCGGCCATGCCCATGCCGAAGGTCAGGCGATCGTCGATTCGGAACGCACTGGCCCCGGCCGGCATCAGATAAAGATCCGAGTCGCTGTCGGTACCGTTGACCTTGCGTGGCGGGTTCAAAAAGCCGAAGCCCATGTCGTAGCGAACCTCTTCAAACTCGAGATCGGCAAGCGCGGCCGGGTTGGTCAGAACCGTCGCGGCATCCTGTGGCTGGGCGGTTGTCGCGCCGCCCATGCTCCACTGGGTGGCGGTCGCACCAAGCATCTGGTCACCATTGGTGGCTTGAGCCAGTGGCGGGAGAGTAGCCAGAATCGCCACGCTCATTACATGCGAGATCTTTTTCATCACGTATCCCCTTAATTAATGGTCTGTGGTAATACCCACTGCCTACTGCTTGTCGATCAGCTTGTTGGAAACACCGGGTCTCCCGCGGAACATCTGGTGGCACGCCACGCAGCCGGTCATGATATTGCTGAGGTGGCTGGCTGCCGTAGTCATGTCTCCCTGGTCTGCCGCTTCCGCCAGTTTCAGGGCGCTGCCTTCGACGGCACTGTTCATCGCGGGTAATACCCCCATGTCCTTGTCGTTGATTTCATCCAGTTTGAAGTAGGGGAACAGCCCGCCTTTGGGGATCGTGTGATTGGCCAGGCGGCGGGCGGCTCTGGCGGCGGCCTCGCCGTTGTCGGTGGCAATGGCCGCGGCGATGGCCTGATAGTCTGCCAGCACTTCGTGCATTACCTGGCGGAAGGTGACCTGGTCACTGTGTCGGGTGTGCTGGGAGAAGATCTTCAACACCTCCATTTTGGTGGCGGGTGACAGTGCCTGGACCCGCTTGCGCAGCTCCGGGGTGTACATCTGCAGCATCTTTTTCATTTGTTGCCGGGATTGTTGCATCTGTTCAGGCGAGGGCTGGGCCTGAACGAGTGCCGGTCCACCGAAAAGCGCGGTGAGGGCGACGGCGGCCAGCGCGGGCCGCAAGTTAATGATATTAAACATATTGTTCCCCTTTGGTTAATGGCATGTTCAATCGAGCACCTGAGCATCTGCTCAGGTGTTCGATTGATAGTATTTGGTGAAAATTTCACCGGCAACCCTCCCAAAAGAGATAGACGGTCGTTTAACCCGGGTGGTACCGGGACATAGGCGGGGCCGGAACAGAATGGCGGGTGTGGAGTGCTTCAGGGGCAGGACCAACAGGGGGCCGCCCTGGCAGGCAAAAGCTGTCCGACGCCGGGCGGGCGTCCGGACAGCGATTATTGTCGTTGGGGCAGGTCAGAACGCGGCGTCAAACCCGACCAGAAAATAGTTCTCGTTGGTCAGATGGCCGGTGAAGTAGGTGCCGCTCTGGGCGACCTTGCTTTGCAGATCGGCATTGAATTCGATCACGCCCTTGACGTTGCGCATGAAGTAATAGGAGGCGGTATAGGTCAACGTCTCCATGGCGATGCCTTCGTAGATGGTATCGGTGTTTTCCAGATCCCCGGCATCGGCATAGTTATACAGCAGCGAATGGGCCCAGCGCGGGCTGTGGATGTAATCGATACCGACGAAGCCGCCGAACCATTCGTAGTTTTGCCCGGCATTGATGAAACCGTCCCACTCGTTCCACAGGGCCTGCGCGAACCAGTAAGTCTTGTTGCCGAGCTTGCCGTTGAAATCGAGACCGACGATATTCTTATCGGTCTGGCGATTGCCGCTGTCCGTGCCGGCCACTCCGGTCGCATTGTTTTGCTGACCGCTGAAACCGAACAGGCCGGCGCTGACCGGGCCGATATCCCCGCCGATGCGCCCGAAGACCGACTTGGACGTGTTGTTGTCGAACAGGTGATCCGAGCGCTGATACCCGGGGCTGTTGATGGTGAGGTTCTCCTTGATACCGTTGCCGTTGACCAGGCCGACGGCCAGATCGACCGGGCCGGCGCTGGTGTCGAAGATGACGCCGCGATCGTAGGTGATGCCGGCCATGCGATAGGGCATATAGTCCTGGAAGGTCAGGCGGGTTTCACGCGGGAACATCAGGTCCGAGACCTGGAACTGCCCCAGCTGCATGCCGACATCCGAGCCGAACAGGGCGTCGTGGGAGAACCAGGCGTCCTCGACGATGGTCTCGCCGTTGCCGCCTTTCTCGGCAAAGATGGCGTAAAAGTAATAGGTAATGTGTTCCGACAGCGGCGCGCTGGAGAGGATCTTGATCAGATAGGGCGACTGAAAGTCGCTATCCACTTCGGTGGTCTCGCCGGTTTGTACGTCAACGGCCTCGGCATCGCGCGCCTGGGCAAACGCCTGGGCACGAAACGCCACCGGCGGGGTCTTGGCCAGCGCCAGCATGTCGTCGCCGGTGACCACGGTGTTGTCCTTCCAGTTGGGCAGGCGGAAGTTGGAGGCGGCAAAACTTTCCCCGAACTCGTTCAGCTTGGGAAAGGCGGCGTGACAGGTGGCGCAGGACATTTTGTAGTCGCGGGCGAAGGCCGGCATGGCGTTCGCCTCGGGCAGCAGCAGGATCAGCAGCAGCAAACTGCTGAACAGCGTATGTAGATGAAAGCGTTTGAGCATGGTCGTTCTCCCCGTTGCAATGGCACGTTGTTTTAGCGAAGCGCCCGGCATAACAGGATAGTTACGGCAAGCCCGGGCGGATCAATTCTTGATCAGGAGAGTCTAGCGGGTATTTCTGAAATGAAACTGAAACGGGAACCACACTGTAGATTTAACAAACGTTCACAATCGCCGCCTGTTGCAAGGGTCCCGGGCGCACTACGCTGAGAGTGTCTGACCCCGCTTAACCCAGAGCGGGATTCAACGCCCGGTCCCCAATGCCGGGCGAACTTGACCCCGGAATGACGCAATTCCCCACATCCCAACCCCTATTCCGGGGTTTTTTTTTGCTGCCCTTGATCCGGCTCAAGGTCGAGCCAGCGGTTGACCACGTTTAATGCTTCCTCGAGCCCCTGTTTTTTGGTGGCGGAGAACAGTTGCGCGCTGGCCTGGGGATAATCGGCCAGTTGTTTACGCACCGCCAGCAGGGTGTTTTGTGCCGGCCCCCGCTTGAGCTTGTCGGCCTTGGTCAACAGGATGTGTGCCGGCAGGTCGGCGTGGCGGCAGAATTCGAGCATTTGCCAGTCGTAGTCGGTCAGCGGGTGGCGAATGTCCATCAGCAGAATCAGGCCGGCCAGGGACTGGCGTTGCTGCAGATAGGTAGCCATGGCCTCGCCCCACTCGCGCTGCACGGCCTCGGGCACCCGGGCGAAACCGTAGCCGGGCAGATCCACCAGCCGGCGCCGCTCGTCCAGGGCGAAGAAGACCAGGTGCTGGGTGCGGCCGGGGGTCTTGCTGGTGCGAGCCAGGGCCTTGCGCCCGGTCAGGGCATTGAGCGCACTGGATTTGCCGGCGTTCGAGCGCCCCGCGAAGGCCACTTCGACACCCGTGTCCGCCGGCGCCTGCTGCGGCCGGGGCACGCTGAGCAGGAAGTGGATGGCGGCGTAAGGTCGGCGTAACTGGTCGAATCGGGTACTCACGGCGCCTCGGTAGTGGGTTTCGGCGTGGCTCTGGGGTATAATGGGTCGTCTTGACCGGATATTGGGCAGCTGATATACAGACTGCCGCTTTGTGTGCACAGATTCTAGCATGACGAGCCTGGGGACGGCGTCATGGTCGAAAGTTTTATACCATCAACATCGATTGGAGTTAGGAGTAGACTAATGAAAAAAGCAATCACTGGTACTGTTGTATTCCTGGCCATGCTGGGTCTGGCTTCCGTTGCCTCGGCGGCTGAAGGTCAAAAAACCTATCAGCAGGCCTGCTTCGCCTGTCATGGCACCGGCGCCGCCGGCGCGCCCAAGCTGGAAAAGAGCGCCTGGACGGATCGTCTGTCCAAGGGGACGGAGACCCTGTATGACCACGCTATCAACGGCTTTAATGCCATGCCTGCCAAGGGCGGCCGCGCGGATCTGAGCGATGCGGACGTCAAGGCCGCGGTCGATTACATGCTCTCCGAGGTCCAGTAAGCGTCCGAACAGTTTGTCAAACATCGCAAGGTTGGTTTAATCACAAATGAAGTATTCAACGTTAGTCAGTTTTCTCACGGTAGTCCTGTTTGTTCCGGCGTTCGCCTCCACGGCCCAGGCGGCCGGCGATGCCAAGGCCGGTGAAGCCAAGGTTGCAGCCTGTGTCGCCTGCCACGGCGAAAAAGGCAACAGTGCGGTTGCCAATTTTCCCAAGCTGGCGGGTCAGCATGCCGGCTATACAGCCAAGCAGCTGGCGGATTTCAAACAGGGTGAGACCCGTTCCGATCCGCTGATGGCCGGTCAGGTTGCCGGTTTGAGTGAGCAGGACATGGCGGACATTGGCGCCTACTATGCCAAACAGTCACCCAGCCTGGGTCAGGCCGATGAAGAACTGGCGGCGTTTGGTGAGAAACTTTACCGGGGTGGTAATCCTGAAAAGGGCCTGACGGCCTGTATCGCCTGCCATGGTCCGACCGGTGCCGGGAATCCGGCAGCGAATTTCCCGTTGTTGAGCGGCCAGCATACCGATTATCTGGTCAAGGCCCTCAAGGATTTTCGTGACGGCAAGCGGACCAATGATATGAATGGCATGATGCGGGATATCGCCGGCAAGATGAGCGATCGGGAAATCAAGGCGGTCTCGTCTTATATTTCCGGTTTGCACTGATGGCCGGTTACTGATTGTTCCGACAAACGAAGCAAGACAAAAAAGGGCGGATCTCCGCCCTTTTTTGCGCCTGAAAGTCGACTTTTTATCCGCAGCGAAGGAACTTGTATCGCTCTAAGCAGACTTAAGTAGAGTGACAGGGCGCACCGGCTTCGACCCGCGTCGTGGCCGGACAAAATAACCATAATAGTTGACAGATAAAAACGCAGATAACGCCTGCCCGGCACAACACCAGAACACAGACCGCGCCCCGGGCGGCAAGGTTAAATTTACCCCCAGGTGTGATAGCGTAGCGCACCGGATGGGCGATGAGATTAGCGAGCAAGCGTGAGTAAACCCCGACAACAAAAACCGGCCGCCTGGCTGGAATTCCTCGGTTCCATGAACCTGGCGATCACCATGCTGGTCGTGATCGCCGTGGCGTCGGTGATCGGCACGGTTTTGCAGCAGAACCAGCCTTACCAGGATTACATCATCAAGTTCGGGCCCTACTGGCACGAGATCTTCAAGGTGCTGGATCTGTACGATGTCTATGGGGCCGTCTGGTTTTTACTGTTGCTCGGGTTTTTGCTGTTAAGCACCAGTGTCTGCGTGTATCGCAACGGGCCAGGCATGTTGCGCGATATGCGCCATTATCGCCTGAACATGAAAGAAAAGTCCCTGCGGGTCATGCGCAATTTCCGCGAATGGACCCTGAACGATTCCCCGCAGCAGGTCGAGCAGACATTTACGCAATATTTGAAGAACAAGGGTTATCGCGCCCGGCGCAAGGAGACGGAGGGTGTCACCATACTGGCTCTGATGAAGGGACAGATGAACCGGCTGGGCTATCTGTTCACCCATGTCGGTATCGTGGTGATCTGTGTTGGTGGCCTGATGGACGGCAACCTCGGCCTGTCGATAAAAGAATGGCTGGGCGAGCTCAAGATCGAAAAACGCGATATTGCCGCCAAGGAAGTGCCGCCCATCAGCCGGCTGGGCCCGGCGGAAAACTGGTCGTTTCGCGGCAGCATTACCCTGCCGGAAGACAGTGTCAGCAATATGGTATTTCTGAACATCCGCGATGGCTATCTGGTTCAGGAGCTGCCATTTGCCGTCGAGCTCAAGGAATTTCGCGTCGAACATTATCCCTCCGGTCAGCCCAAGTCCTTTGAAAGTGATCTGGTCATTCATGACGATCAGCTCGAAGCGCCAATGGAAGAGACCATCGCGGTGAATCATCCCTTGATCTATCGTGGTTATGCCATTTACCAGGCCAGCTTCTCCGATGGCGGCACAAAGATGCAGCTCAAGGCGTGGCCGCTGTTCGACAGCAACCCGCAACCGATCGAACTGGATGGCAAGGTCGCGGCCAAACGCCAGATCGAAACGCCAAACGGTGTGATGACCATCGAGTTTGAGAACTTCAAGGAATTCAATGTGTTCCCCGCCGAGGAGGAGCTGGCAGTGGCGCCCAACGAGGAAGTTGATCAGAGCGAGATGGTGCGCGGCGGGACCATGGGCCAGAGCGACAAGAAGTTCACCAATTACGGCCCCAGTTTTACCTTCCGGGTCCGCCAGCCCAACGGCGAGGCGCGTGAATTTGTCAATTACATGGTCCCGGTACGTCAGGAAGGCCGTTATTTCTTTTTAAGTGGTATGCGTGAAAGTCAGGCCGAGCCGTTCCGCTATCTGCATATTCCCGCCGATGACAAGATGTCCGTGGACCGCTTCATGCGTTTTCATGCCTGGCTGAATGACAAGGAGCGTGTACATCGGATTGCCGAACAAAGCGCCCGTCAGGCGATGTCCGAAGCGAACATGCAGGACAAAGAGATGTTGCAAAACATCGTGACCTCGATGGTTCGATTGACCGATGAATTCAACCGCGGCGGTTATCAGGCGATCGATCGACGCATTCAGCAAACCGTACCGGAAGAGCAGCAGATGAAGGTCGCGGAGACTTATCTGAAAATTCTCAATACCGTGCTGGAAAACCTGTACTGGGAACTGTTGCAGGCGGAAGACGTTGCCCTCGAACAGGGGATCAGCCCGGAACAGGGGCGCTGGTTCGAGGATGCAGTCAATGCCCTGGCATCCATGGGGCCATACAGCTCGCCGTTTTATCTGCAGATGACCAATTTCGATCTGCGTCAGGCCTCGGGCCTGCAGATTACCCGTTCCCCGGGGAAAAATGTGGTTTATCTGGGCTGTGTGATGTTGATGATCGGGGTGTTCATGATGTTCTATATTACGCATCAGCGCCTGTGGGTGATGATCCGCCCGGAAGGCCAGGGCAGCCGTGTTATGCTGGCGGGGATGGGCAACCGTAATCAAAACGATTTCAGCAAGGTGTTTGACGGACTCGCCGATGAACTGGATCGGCATTACGCATCACGTCAATAACGACAGACAGGTGACAAACTATGGCGGTAACCAAGGAACAATTTAACCAGGACTTCGGCAAGGAGTCCTTTTTCAAACAGCTGAGCCTGTTTGACTGGATCTGGGCGGCGGCCCTGCTGTTTGGTGCCGGCTATGCCTGGAACAAATATTCCGCGCTGATGGACAACTACGAGGTCGGCATTCTCTTCGGTACGGCCATCGCCCTGATCGCGCTGGGCTGGTACTGGAAAGCGACCCGACACCTGATGATTGCCATCGCCGCAATCAGCCTGTTCGCGGTGAGTCTGTATGGTAACGATCTCGGTCAGGCCGAGCAGAACTTCTTTCTCAAGTTTCTGGTCTCCAGTCAGTCGGCGACCATGTGGATGAGCGCGCTGTTTGTGATGGCCACCGTGACCTATTATGTCTACCTGGCCAAACCCAACGAGTTTATCGGCAAGGTGGCCACGTCCATGGTCTGGGTCGCCACCACCATGGGCTTTGTCGGCCTGATGGTGCGCTGGCGCGAATCCTATCTCATCAGCCATGACGTCGGGCATATTCCGGTCAGCAATCTTTACGAAGTCTTTATCCTGTTTGCGATCATTACCGCCCTGATTTACCTGTTTTACGAGGCACGCACCCGCGCCAAGGGTATGGGGGCCTTTGCCCTGACGATCATCTCCGCCTCGATTGCCTTTTTGCTCTGGTACCACTTTGAAAAAGGCGCACACGAGATCGAGCCACTGGTGCCGGCCCTGCAAAGTTACTGGATGAAGATTCACGTGCCGGCCAACTTCGTCGGCTACGGCGCCTTTGCGCTGGCAGCCATGCTGGGCGTGGCCTATCTGCTGGTGGAGCGGGCGCAAAAACGTAATCCGCAGAGCGGGTTTGTGGCGCGCATGCCGAGCCTGGACATGCTTGATGACATCATGCACAAGACTATCGCGCTGGGCTTTGCCTTCTTCACCGTGGCGACGGTACTGGGTGCCATGTGGGCGGCCGAGGCCTGGGGCGGTTACTGGTCCTGGGACCCGAAAGAGACCTGGGCGCTGATCGTCTGGCTGAACTACGCCGCCTGGCTGCACCTGCGCCTGACCAAGGGCTGGCGCGGCGCCCCGCTGGCCTGGTGGGCGATCATCGGTCTGTTCGTCACCACCTTCGCCTTCCTGGGTGTGAACATGTTCCTCTCCGGCCTGCACTCCTACGGGGAGCTGTGAGGTACCATTTTTCGAGATAGCTGGAAATAACGCGGAGGTCGCAAAGGCGCAAAGAGCGCAAAGGAAATAATTTGATGATTTCTTGTGTGGCTCAGGCCTCCAGCTTGCGCACAAATCGCGCCGCTCAGGTCTGAAGCACAACACAAAGAAAATAATAGTTTTTCTTTGCGTCCTCCGCGTCTTTGCGTCCTTTGCGTTCCTCCTGCCAACCTGGAGAAGAGGCTAACGGATGGGTCCGTTGCCGTACATGTATTGGTTGAAGCTGGCAATATCCATACTGAGTCTGCGGAACAGGTGATCCAGGCTGATGATGGCGTGTTCGACGAGGTTGACGGCGATGAAGGGGTGTTCAACCCGCAGCCGGTTATACATGATACGGGTCAGTTTGAGCAGGCGGGTGTCGCCGACGCTGGCGCGAATGCGGGCGGAGCGGGCCTGGCGGTCGAAAAACGACATTTCCCCCATTACCTCGCCTTCCTTCAGGCGCCCAATTTCCACGTCCTTGGCGTGATCTTCGAAAAACAGGGCGACTTCGCCCTTTATAATAAAGAACAGGGCCTCGCCGACTTCGCCGATATCGGCGATCACCTCATTCTTTTTGAAGAAGACCGGCTCGGTGAATTCCATCAGGGTCTGGACCTCGTTCAGCGTGAGTGATTCGCACAGGTGTTGCTGGTTCAGGAAGTCGGCAATGTCGATTTGTTTGGCAGGTTTTTTGGCTGGCATGGCAATCTCCTCAGTATGCAGGGCGTAGCTTACCGGATGCGGCTGCGCGGGGGAATCGGGGGCGTGGCTTGCTTCGGACAGTGAGTTTGAATAGTCTGAGAATAACCGATATCAGGAGTCATTGATGAAGACGATTTTGCGTATATTGGCCCCGCTGCTGGCGCTGGCAATACTGTTCCCGGCATCGGCCCAGGCGGAGTACGCCGAGGGCATTGAGTACCGTCGTATCACCCCGGCGGTGGAAAAGCTGACCGACAAGCCCCGCGAAGTGGTCGAGCTGTTCTGGTACGGCTGCCCGCATTGTTACCGTTTTGAGCCGAAACTGGAAACCTGGGTCGAGAACAAACCGGACCATGTAGGTTTTGAACGGGTGCCGGCGGTCTTCGTTCATCCGCAGACCGGCCGTCCCAATCCGAAGTGGGCGTTGCATGCCAAACTGTTCTATACCGCGGAATTACTGGATATCCGGGATAAAATTCACGGCCCGTTGTTTGAGCGTATTCACGCTGAGGGAAAACATATCCATAGTAGTGGCGAGGCCGAGGCTTTCTTTGCGGAGTTCGGCGTTGACGCGGAGACGTTCCGTAACACGATCAATTCCTTTGCCGTCGACAGCAAGCTGCGACGTGCTATTGAATTAACCCGGCGTTATGGTGCCAACGGTGTTCCGACGCTGGTGATCGATGGTCAGTATATTACCGACGGTCCCATGTCCGGCGGGCACGATGCCATGCTGGGCGTGGTGCAGCAGCTGCTCGAAACGGATCCCGAATAGTCCACAAACAGGCATACCAGCCGAGTCGACCAGCAGGAGATGAATGAATGAAAGCCGCCGAACTTTTCGTGCGCTGTCTCGAAAACGAGGAAGTGGAATATATTTTTGGCATCCCTGGGGAAGAGAACCTGGATGTGATGGATGCCCTGCTGGATTCGGATATTGAGTTTGTCACCACCCGGCATGAACAGGGCGCGGCGTTCATGGCCGACGTTTATGGACGGCTGACCGGCAAGGCCGGGGTCTGCCTGGGAACGTTGGGGCCGGGCGCGACCAACCTGTTTACCGGGGTGGCGGATGCCAATATGGATCATGCCCCGCTGGTGGCGGTGGCCGGCCAGGCCAGCACCCATCGCCTGCACAAGGAGTCCCATCAGGTACTGGATCTCGAAGAGATCTTTCGCGCCATTACCAAATATTCCTCGCGTTTATTGACCCCGGACATTATTCCCGAGGTGGTACGCAAGGCGTTCAAGGTGGCGCAGACGGAGAAATCCGGGGCCTGTTTCATCGAGTTTCCGGAAAACATCGCCGAGATGGAGATCGACGATCAGCCCCTGCCGGTCAAATATCCCTATCCACCGGAGCCGCCGGGCGAGAAGGTGGATCGGGCGGCCGATATCATCTCGCGCGCCAAGAACCCGATCATACTGGCCGGCAACGGGGTCATCCGCAGCCGCGCCTGGAAGCAGCTGGCCGAATTCGCCGAGCAATTGCGCATCCCGGTGGCCAACACCTTCATGGCCAAGGGTGTGGTGCCCTTCAAGCATTCGATGGCCCTGGGCAGTGCCGGATTACAGGCCAATGATTATGTCAGCTGCGGGTTCAGCCGGGCCGACGTGATCATTTGCGTCGGTTATGATCTGGTCGAGTACCATCCTTATTTATGGCATCCGACCAAGGATCGGACCATTATCCATATCGATAATTCGCCCGCGGAAGTTGATGCCTATTATCCGGTAGAAGTCGGCGTTGTCGGCGATATCAAACATTCCTTGCTGCGCATTATGAATCTGGCCAGTCCGCATACCGGCACAGCCATGAAAAGTCTGCGCAAGGCGCTGATCGAGGATATGAACCAGCACAAGGATGATACGGCCCTGCCGCTAAAGCCACAGAAAATTATCTGGGATCTGCGTACCGCGATGAACCTGGAAGACATTGCCCTGTGTGATGTCGGGGCACATAAAATGTGGATGGCGCGCATGTTCCGCTGTGAATATCCCAACACCTGTTTGATCTCCAACGGGTTTGCCAGCATGGGTATTGCCCTGCCCGGCGCCATCGCCGCCAAACTGGCGTATCCGGACCGTAACGTGGTGGCCGTGACAGGCGATGCCGGTTTCCTGATGAACTCACAGGAGATCGAAACCGCCATACGCATGAAAACGCCGATCGTGATCCTGGTCTGGAATGATAATGGCTACGGGTTGATCGAATGGAAACAGATCAACAGTTTCGGCCGTAAGTCACATGTGGATTTCAACAATCCGGATTTTATCAAATACGCCGAATCATTCGGTGCTAAAGGCTATCGAATTGAAAAAGGCGAGGATCTGCTGCCAACGCTGAAAACCGCGCTGGCCGATAATACCGTAAGTATTATCGATTGTCCGGTGGACTACAGTGAGAACCTCAAGCTGACCCAGAAGCTGGGTGAAATGATTTGCCCGATCTGAACCGACGATGATGTCACAACACACCGCTACTGACGACAGGGCGCAAACGCTGAAAATACTCAGCTACAACGTCCAGGTCGGGATCAAGACCAGTCGTCCGTATCAATACCTCACCGGCAGCTGGCGGCATGTCCTGCCCTGTGCCCGGCGTCTGGGTAACCTCGATCTGGCGGCGGAGATGATGAAGGAATATGACATCGTGGGCGTCCAGGAAGTCGATGCGGGCAGCCTGCGCAGTAACTTCATTAATTTAACCGAATACCTGGCCGAGCGGGGCGATTTCCCTTACTGGTATCACCAGGTGAACCGTAAATTCGGACGTATCGCGCAGCACAGTAACGGACTGTTGAGCCATTTTCATCCTGCTGAAATACAGGACCTGCGCCTGCCGGGCCTGATTCCCGGCCGCCAGGCTATACTGGCCCGTTACGACGCCGGTGGTGATACGCTGGCGGTCATCGTTGTGCACCTGGCCCTGAGTCGACGGGCAAGACTCCTGCAAATGGATTATCTTGCCGAGGTGGTGAACAGTTTCCCTCATGCGATCGTCATGGGTGATATGAACTGCCGACATGACAGTCGCGAGATGCAGCACCTGATCGCACGTACCCGCCTGCATGAGCCGATCGAGGGGGTACATACCTTTCCCAGCTGGCGCCCGCAACATAATATCGATCATATCCTGGCAACATCCGAATTAACCATCGACAAGTTTTACGAACTCGAGAATTTCGGTTCCGACCATCTGCCGTTGATGATGGAGGTCAGACTGCCGCCGGGCATGCAGTTTCATCGCTACACCCGCAGCAAGTCACAAACCCTGAATGACTATCTGCAGAATCTTGATGGCTGAATATGGCGAACGAGACCGGTAAAAGCAGCCGCGAGGCCGATCACTGGAAGAAAAAATATTACGACAGCCTGGACGAGCTGGACGAACGGCAACGCGAATGGACGCAACTGGAAAAACAGTTAAGGCAGCTGGTCTCCCGCCTGACCCTGATTGCCGAAACCGACAACACCCAGTTGAGCAAGCAGCTCGAGAAGCTGCGCGGCCAGATCCGTGACAGCAGTGATTTGTCTCGCCTGGAATCGCTGTTCAGCGACATCAATAGCGCAATCGGCCGCTTGCCAGAACGCACCGGCGGTAAAGACGAGTCATCTAATCCGGCCCGCGCCTTGCAGCTGCTGCTGGATGAATTGCCGATTCCGGAAGACCTGGCCCGCCAGGAAAAATATGTCAGAAAGAAACTGGCGCGGGTTGCCGGCGTCAGCGAGCTGCCCGATGCGGTCAAAATTCTAGCAGAATTGTTGACCCTGACGATCGAGCAAGGACTGCCGCCCGGTGCCGCACAGTCAAAAGGTTCTGCAGAAACAAAAGAAAACAGAACAGGTCTTTTGAGTTCACTATTTCGTCGTGGTGCCAGGGAAAAGACGGATACCATCGATGCGCCGCAAATGCAGCAACCGGTGTCGATTGAAGTCGATTCGGGGCAGCCGGAAGCCGAGGTCACAAAGTCAGAAACAGTGACCGACGATGAAGGGATTGCCTGCACTCTGGCCGGGGAAATTCTGATTCAATTGCTCGAACGCATTGATTTTTCCGACGATCTGGCGGTGGAGTCGGAGCTGGTCCGCAAGAAACTCGAACCCTGTGAAGATGTGGCGACATTGACCCGGGGCCTAGATGATACCGTCAAACTGATCGCCGATCTGCAATCCCGGGTTCGCTCGGAAAAACAGGATCTGGAAAACTTCCTGCTGCAACTGACCGATCGTCTGCAGGAGCTGGACAAGGACATACAGCAAACCGCGCGCCTGCGGGATGCGGCGTTGAGCGAATCACGTGAAATGAATCAGATGGTCAACTCGCAAGTCAGTTCGATCGAACAGAGCGTGGATGAGGCGCTGGATCTCGATTCATTGAAAACCGCGATCCAGTCACGGGTGGTGATTATCCGTAACCATGTGGATCGTTTTCTCGAGCAGGAAGAAGGTCGCGGGGGCGAGTCACGCGAAGTGATCCAGCGTCTGGAAAACCAGTTACGCGCGACAGAAGCCGAATCGGAGAACCTGCGCCAGCAGGTTAAAAAAGCCCAGGACAAGGCCGAAACGGATTCCTTAACCGGGGTTCCCAACCGTATGGCCTACGACAAACGACTGGAGGAGGAAATCGCCCGGCATCGGCGGTATAACACCGATTTTGTGTTGATGTTGTGGGATATCGACCATTTCAAAGAAATCAACGATACCTACGGGCATGCCGCCGGCGACAAGGTCCTCAAGGTGATTGCCGGGGTGATGCAGCAACAGCTTCGCGAAACCGATTTTCTGGGCCGTTATGGCGGGGAAGAATTTGCTGTCATTCTGGTCGAATCGGATATTGCGGCCGCGAAAGTCGTCGGAGAGAAACTGCGCCAGGCCATTGAGGCACTCGAATTTCATTTCCGCGGGACCCGGGTTCCTGTAACCGCTTCCTGTGGGCTTGCCCCGGCCGAAGAAGGGGATGCCGAACAACTGTTCGAACGCGCCGATACTGCACTCTACAGTGCCAAACAGAAGGGGCGTAACCGGATTGAAGTTACCGGCGCCTGACTCCCGCCTGACACAACCCGTTTCGTATTCATAAATCTGTCACTGGACATTCACCCGGATTAAATAAACGAATGCCAGGCTTGATTCCGTTTAAATGGATCAGGGTCAGGTCATGGCAGTTTCAACTGGTAACGGCAAGTCGCACAATCCCTTTGCGCTGGATGAGTTGTTTGGCAAGGCATCGCGTCATCGACCGGTTCGTTTTCTGCAAAAGGCGATCGAGTCACTGTCTGGTCTGCGCGAGCTGGCGCGACACTATGGCAAACTGGAACCCACGGCAAGCCCGCAGGAATTCGTTCAGCAAGCGTTCGAGACGCTGGATATTGATTATGTTGTCGAATCGGGCGGACTCGATAACATCCCGCAAATCGGTGCGACCATTGTGGTCGCCAACCATCCGTTTGGCGCTCTTGAAGGGATGTTACTGGTGGACCTTTTGAGCCAGCGCCGTACGGATATCAAGGTTATGGCCAACGGTCTGCTAAATCGGGTCCCCGAACTGGCGCCAGTATTTCTCGGGGTCAATCCCTATGGCCATAAAGCTGCCGCGCGGCAGAATGTCATCGCCATGCGCGAGGCGAGCCGCTGGCTAAAACAGGGTGGTTTGCTGGTTATGTTTCCGGCTGGTGATGTGGCATCCCGTCGCTGGCGGAGTCTGTCGATCAATGAAGGACCCTGGGATGGCTCGGTGGCACGGCTCGCTCGCATTGGCGATGCCAGTGTGGTGCCGATCCAGTTCGCAGGCCATAACAGCTCCCTGTTTTGCCTGGCCGGATTATTCCCCGCGATATTCAAAACGGTGTTGCTGCCACGTGAACTGCTGAACAAAAGTCACACTACAGTCAGCTTGCGTATCGGCAAGCCGTTCGATCAAAAAAGGTTGAACGGATTCGAGCAGGTGCAGGATCTGGCCGCGTATCTGCGTATGCGGACCTGCCTGCTGTCACGAAGCGAGGGAGGGATAAACAGTGAATTGTCAGTATCCGGGGATGAATCGCTGGAGACCATTCTGCCACCCCTTGATGCTATTCAATTGGAAAAGGAGTTGGCCTCAGTACCGATAGAACAGCAACTGGATACTTCCGGTGAGCTCGAGGTCTGGTATGCCAGGGCGGGGCAAATCCCGCTGTTATTACAGGAAATAGGCCGCCAGCGCGAGATCAGTTTCAGAGCTGTGGGGGAGGGTACCGGCAAGCGTACCGATATCGACCTGTATGATCGTTTTTATCTGCACCTGTTTGTGTGGAATTCCCGGCAGAAACAGGTAGTCGGGGGGTATCGCCTGGGTCTGGTCGATGAGATTTTGCGCAGTTACGGACGTCGTGGCCTGTATAGTCACTCGTTGTTTCGCTACAGTCGCAATTTTCTGCAACAGATAAGTCCGGCCATCGAACTGGGGCGCTCCTTCGTGCGACCGGAATACCAGCGTAATTTTGCGCCGTTGATGTTGCTATGGAAGGGAATAGGACACTTTGTCGCACAAAACCCGCAATATGCCAATCTGTTCGGGCCGGTCAGTATCAGTAATGATTACAGCGGCATGTCACAGCGCCTGTTAATCCGCTTTTTGAAACAGAATCTGTTCGATGGCTCCCTGAGCCGGCACGTCAAACCGCGTTATCCCTATCGAACAGCCTGGAAGGAGGGCTGGAATACGATGCTGCACAGGGATATCAGTCTGGATGAATTGTCCACATTGATCGCCGAGATCGAGGAGGACGACAAGGGCGTGCCGGTACTGATTCGACAGTATCTCAAGCTGGGTGGCCGTCTGCTGGGCTTTAATGTTGATCCCCAGTTCCAGCATTGTGTCGATGGCTTGATTCGGGTTGATCTGCGTCAGGCCGATCCCAGGCTGCTGAAAAAATATCTGGGTTCAGAGGGCGCCGCGACGTTTCTGAATTATTATGAGGCGGATAAACAGCAGGCAGGTTGAGTCTACCGACCATGGCCGGACTCGTTCAGACGGAAGTTATAACCGGCCCGCCACCAGAGGCATGATGTCCGGGTAAACCTCTAAAGAAATAGACGTGGGTCCACAGGCGATCTATCTTTAATGGTGAGAGTCTGCCTTGAAGGGATCCCCTGTATCATGTCCGAACCCCGTACTTTGACTATCGACGGCAATCAGGCCGCCGCCACCGTCGCGCACAAGCTCAATGAAGTCGTCGCCATTTATCCCATTACGCCGGCCTCGCCGATGGGCGAATGGGCGGACGAGTGGTCGTCGCGCGGTCAGACCAACCTGTGGAATACGGTACCCCACATCGTCGAGATGCAAAGTGAGGGCGGCGCCGCCGGCGCGATTCACGGCGCTTTGCAGGCCGGTGCCCTGACCACGACGTTCACCGCCTCGCAAGGCCTGTTGTTGATGATTCCCAACATGTACAAGATCGCCGGGGAGCTGACCCCGACGGTCTTTCATGTGGCCTCCCGCTCGCTGGCCTGTCAGGCCCTGTCGATTTTCGGCGATCACAGTGATGTGATGAGCGCACGCATGACCGGGTTTGGGTTTCTGTGTGCCAACTCACCCCAGGAAGTGATGGATTTTGCCCTGATTGCCCAGGCGGCAACGCTGGAGGGGCAGGTGCCGATGGTACATTTCTTCGATGGTTTTCGTACCTCGCACGAGGTGACCAAACTGCAAAGCATCGATGATGACGTGCTCGCGGCGATGATTCGCCCCGACTGGATCGAGCGCCATCGTCGCAACGCCCTGTCGCCCGAGCACCCGGTGTTGCGTGGCAGCTCACAGAACCCGGATGTCTATTTTCAGGCGCGCGAAACCGTCAATCCGTTTTATGAAAAATTTCCCGTGATGGTGCAGCAGGCGATGGACCGTTTTGGCGAATTGACCGGACGCCACTATCGCCTGTTTGACTATATTGGCAGCGAGGAGGCCGAGCGGGTCATGATCCTGATGGGCTCCGGTGCCGAGGCCGCACAGGAGACCGTGGAGTACCTCAACCGTCAGGGAGAAAACGTCGGGCTGCTCAAGGTCCGGCTCTATCGCCCCTTCGATGCCGGAGCGCTGATTGAGAGTCTGCCGGCGAGTGTCAAAAACATCGCGGTGCTGGATCGCACCAAGGAGCCGGGCGCCGATGGCGAACCGCTGTACAAGGACGTGGTCACGGCACTGGCCCAGCACTATTGCAGTGACGATTGCCGATTCCAGGGGATGCCGAAGATCATCGGTGGCCGTTACGGGCTCTCTTCCAAGGAGTTTACCCCGGGGATGATCAAGGCGGTGTTCGATGAGCTGCATGGGAACAAACCGAAAAATCACTTTACCATCGGAATTCACGATGATGTGACGCATACCAGCCTGGAGTGGGATCCGGCCTTTCGAACCGATGCCCATGCGGATACCTTTCAGGCCATGTTCTACGGCCTGGGCAGCGACGGAACGGTCAGCGCCAACAAGAACAGTATCAAGATCATCGGTGAATCCACCGACCTGCATGCCCAGGGCTATTTCGTCTATGACTCGAAAAAAGCCGGGGCCGTTACTGTCTCTCATCTGCGTTTTGGTCCTCAGCCAATCCGCTCCACCTATCTGATCGGTGACAATGACGCCGATTTTGTCGCCTGCCATCAGCCTGTGTTTCTCGAGCGCTATAACATGCTCGATAAAGCGAAAGACAAAGCCGTATTTT
>CAYOOC010000047.1:0-24295 GCA_964405505.1 uncultured Thiohalophilus sp. | reverse complement strand
GGCGAGGATTGAAAGCGGGCGCGGCCGTGGTCGATTTCGATCACACTGTCGCCGAGGTCGCCGGGCACCTGCACGGTTGTGTGCTGCTGCAGATCGTATTGTTTATACAGGCTATTACCCTGATAGATTTCCACGTGGGTGCCGGCCGTGGAAGGTTGCCAGGCGAAGTAATAGCTGCCGGCAACGAGGAGCAGGACAATCCCCAGCAGCAGCCGGTCGGCGAGGGTCATGGCAGTTTCTGGATCACGGGCTCGGTTGGCAGATCCGACAGTTCGATCCGCCCGGCCATGGCCGGCGTGAGATGCACCACACCCTGTTTGTCGATCAGCATGACGTGTTCGATGCCCATGTCACGGGCAATTTGCGGCCATTTATCCGGCCCGGCGATGAACAGGGCGGTGGAGGCGGCGTCGGCCGTGGCGCCGTCGTGATGAATCACGGTTACCGAGGTGGTCTGGTCGGCCGGGTAGCCGGTGCGCGGATCGAGAATATGATGATAGCGCTTGCCGCCATATTCAAAATAGCGTTCGTAGTCGCCGGAGGTGAACACGGCCTCGTTGTCTCGCACATCCAGCCGGGCGATCACGCATTCGGTCTGGTTTTGATCGTCGCATTGCTTGCGCGGATGACGCACCCCGATGCGCCAGGGGCGATCGCCATGACGGCCGATTGCCATGAGATCACCGCCGGCGTTGACCATGGCGTTGTCGATACCCTTTGATTGCAGATAATCGATGGAGCGTTGCACGGCCTCGCCCTTGGCGATCGCGCCCATGTCCAGTCGCACGGCGGGATTGTCGTTACTGATGCGCACGTTATCCACCTGGATATCGCTTAGCTTTGGATTCTGCGCCAGTAACTCGTCGATCTCTTCCTGGCTGGGCGGGAAGTTGGCGAACAGATCTTCCTGGTGAAAGCCCCAGAGTCCGATCAGCTTGCCCAGCGCCGGATTGAACAGCCCCTGGCTTTGTTCGGCCAGCTTGCGGGATTTTTCGAGCAACGGCATGACCGAGATATTGCCGGTGAATTCGCCGGTCATGCCCAGCAACTGGTTCATCCGTCCCATAGGGCCGGGGCGCCAGGGATGCCAGGCTTCGTGCATGAAGCTCAGATCCTCGGCCACGGCATTGATGGCCTGATTGGCTTTTTCTTCCTCGACATCCCACAGGGTAATGGTAACCAGGGTGCCGAACACCATCATGGTGGTCTTGTATTCCTGCGGTTCGGGTTGGCAGCCGGCCAGCACCAGGGAGAAAAGCAGGGTTATCAATAAAACGGTACGACGTGGCATGCTCATGACTATCGGTTTAAATGTTGTTCGATGCTTTGCATTAACTGATCGGCGATATTCAGCTGGTATTGCTCATCCAGTTCACGAATACAGGTTGGTGAGGTCACGTTGATCTCGGTCAGGTAATCGCCTATCACGTCCAGCCCGACGAAGATCAGGCCTTTCTCGCGCAATACCGGAGCCACCTGTGCGCAGATACGATAATCGTTGTCATTCAGGGGCACACCCATGCCGCGTCCGCCCACGGCCAGGTTGGCGCGGGTCTCACCGGCGGCCGGGATACGCGCCAGGGCATAGGGGACCGGCTCGCCGTCGATCAACAGGATGCGTTTGTCACCCTCGGTGATTTCGGGAATAAAGCGCTGCGCCATGATCAACCGCTGTCCGTGGCGGGTCATGGTCTCCAGAATGACACCGGTATTGAGGCCTTCCTGTTGCAGACGATACACCGAGCTGCCGCCCATGCTGTCGAGCGGTTTGACAATAATGTCCCCGTGCTTGTTCAAAAACTCGCGCAGTTGCCCCGGCTGGCTGCTGACCAGGGTCGGCGGCATGCAGTCGGCAAACCAGGCGGTGAACAGTTTTTCATTGGCGTCGCGCAGGCTCTGCGGTTTGTTGACCACCAGGGTTCCCCGAATCTCGGCCAGTTCGAGCAGGTGGGTGGCATACAGAAAATCAAGATCGAACGGCGGATCCTTGCGCATCAGGATCACATCCAGCTCGTCCAGCGCCAGTGCCTGTTCGCTGCCCAGTTCGTACCAGTTATCGGGATCAGCCTGCACGCTCAAAGGCCGGCTGCGCGCGCCGGGGCGATTACCGTCGAGATAGAGATCGGGCTGCTCCATGTAGTGCAGCTGCCAGCCCCGCCGGCTGGCGGCCAGCAGCATGGCCAGAGTGGAATCCTTTTTGTAGTTAATGGCCCCGATGGGGTCCATCACCACGCCGAGCTTGATGGTCATGAGATCAGGAGTGCTCGGCGTATTCGCGGGCGGCGGCCAGCAGGGCCAGGCGGGCGATCACCCCATAGGCATAGAAGCGATTGGGGTCGGCATCCGGTGCCTTGCTCTCGTCCGGCGCGTTACAGGTTTCGGCAAAGGCGAGCGGTTCGAAATGCATGCCGGGTGCGTTGAGGTTCTCGTTGGCACCGCGCTCCTTGTGCACGCGATAGAAGCCGCCGACCACGAAGTGATCCAGCATATAGACCACCGGTTCGGCCACGGCCTGCTGATCGCCCCAGGTTTCGAAGGTGTAGACCCCCTCCTGCATGATCACCTGGGTCACGGCCTGGCCGCTTTTGCTTTTGGACATGCGGGTACGCTGCTTGCGATTGAGCTCCAGGGCCTCTTCGGCCGATTGCACGGCCATGATGCCCATGCCGTAGGTGCCGGCGTCAGCCTTGATGATGACATAGGGCGGTTTGTCGATGTTGTATTCATCGTACTTGGCCTGAATATCGGCCAGCAGCCGGGTGACGTTCTTGTGCAGACACTCCTCGCCCTCACGTTTCATGAAGTTGATTTCGCCGCAGTTGCGAAACAGGGGGTCGATCAGCCAGGGATCGATCTCGGCCATGGCGGCAAATTCGCTGGCGACCCTGCGATAATGGGCAAAGTGTTCGGACTTGAGGCGATCGGCCCAGCCCAGGTTGAGCGGCGGGATGACTTTCTGTTCCAGTCCTTCGAGCAGATCCGGCCGGCCGCCGGAGAGATCGTTATTGAGCAGGGCGACACAGGGATCGAAATCCCCGATCTTTAATCGGTCGCCGTCGCGCTCAGGTTTTTCCAGCAGAACCTGGCGTCCGGAAGGCAACTCGATGGTTTGCGGCAGATCCAGATCGTCCATGAGGCTGGCAACACGCACCTCGAAACCGCCCTTGCGCAGGATATCCGTCAGCGTCGCGACACTTTCTATATAATAGGTGTTGCGGGTGTGACTTTCGGGAATCAGCAGGATCTTGGCGGCATCGGGGCAGACCCGTTCCACGGCGGCCTGGGCCGCCTGAATACACAGGGGCATGAAGGCCTCATTGAGATTGTTGAAGCCGGCCGGGAACAGGTTGGTATCGACCGGCGCCAGCTTGAAACCGGCATTGCGCAGATCCACCGAGGCGTAAAACGGCGCCGGGGTCTTGAGCCACTCGCTGCGAAACCAGGCCTCGATGTGGGCCTGGTGAGTCAGTAGATGGGACTCGATGTCACGCAGCGGCCCCGACAGGGCGGTGGTCAGATGGGGAACGGCATGCAGATGCTCAACACTCATGGATTTTCTCACTGGCTTTTCACGACCTGAATATAATGAAATACTACCCCAAGTTGGCGCTGGGCGCAGGCCCATCTGTCCCCGGTGAATCAATAACAAAATAAAGTATCGACAGAACCTGCCGTTATAAGCTGGAACATGTCCCTCGGGACACCATTTCTCCTGATCCGGAGTCCGGGTAAGCGATAGACGCAGACGAAATTATTGAGAAAATATACGGACTTATGGATTGTTTCTCAAATCTGTGTTAAATATCTGAAACGCTGGACTATACTGGGTTTATGAGAATGAGAACAATTTCAAATTTGTCCAGCCATTCAGAGCAGGTGGATACAGGTGTTGGCAGAGCAAGCAATGACAGACAGTTATGAAGGTCTCAAGGTCCTGGTCATCGATGATAGCAAGACCATCCGCCGGACTGCCGAGACACTATTAAAAAAAGTGGGGTGTGAGGTCATCACCGCCGAGGACGGGTTTGAAGCTCTGTCCAAGATCGCGGATACCCATCCGGACATTATATTTGTCGATATTATGATGCCACGACTGGATGGTTATCAGACCACGGCCCTGATCAAGAACAACAAGGTTTTCCGGGAGACCCCGGTGGTTATGCTGTCCAGCAAGGACGGTCTGTTCGATCGGGCGCGCGGGCGCATCGTCGGCTCGGAACAATACCTGACCAAGCCTTTTACCAAGGAAGAGCTGCTCGGGGCGATCAAGTCTCTGGTCCTGGAATAAGCCGAGGGCAGTGGGAAACGAGCGAAATAAAGTCGAGTTTTCAGGAGGTTAGACGAAATGGCGCGGATACTGATTGTCGATGACTCCCCGACCGAGACCCACGTGCTCAAGGGAGTTCTGGAGAAAAACGGCCACCAGGTCGATGCGGTGGACAATGCCGAAGCGGGTATTGCTCGCACCAAGGAGACGCGCCCCGATCTGGTGCTGATGGATGTGGTGATGCCGGGGATGAACGGTTTTCAGGCGACCCGCGCGCTGAGCAAGGATCCCGACACCCAGAATATTCCGATTATTATCGTGACCACCAAGGATCAGGAAACCGACCGCGTCTGGGGGATGCGTCAGGGTGCCCGGGATTACATCACCAAGCCGGTGGACGAGACGGAACTCAATAACAAGATCAACGCTGTTCTGGGCGGTTGAGCGCGATGGCGGCGGTTCAGAGCCAGGCGCCGTTTGCGCTGCTGCAGGAGATTGAAACCCGCAGTCAGCAAAAAGCGCTGGGGCTGCCGCAGAAGCTCGAGGTCCGCCGGACCTGGTCGGGGATCGGGTTTCGTATCGGTGAGCAGTATCTGGTTTCGCCCACCGATGAGGTACTGGAAATTCTCAAATATCCGCCTTTGACCCGGGTGCCCAGCGCGCTGTCCTGGGTCAAGGGGATCGCCAATGTCCGCGGGAGTCTGGTACCGGTGATGGATCTCAAGGCGTTTCTTGGTGATGAGGCGACCAAACTGGCCCGCGAGTCGCGGGTCCTGGTGATTCAGCAGGGCGGCTTTACCAGTGGCCTGCTGGTGGAAGAAGTGCTGGGGATGCGTCATTTTTTTGAAGAAGAACGCAGTGAACAGCTGCCGGGGGGTTCCGAGAATCTGGCGCCGTATCTCGGCGGGGCGTTCAAACAGGGGAATCAGCTCTGGGGTATTTTCGATATGCGCAATCTGGCGAAAAGCCCTCGGTTTATGGAAGTCGCCTCACGCGGTTAGAGGTGTCATGCAACAGCCTGTTCCGGCAAGGCGACGGGGCTGGACAACGAAAACAATGCCGGCAGGCACGAATGCGATGGCAGGAGTAAAGCAATGAAATTCAAAGGTCTCACTCTAAAAGGAGAAATACCGACAGGTCGTCTGATCGCGCTGTTGGGATTTGCGCTGCTGGCGTCGGTATTGCTCATGGGCGGGAGCTTCTTCCTTAACGCCCAGAAAGAAGCGCAAGACGTGGAATACATCAACCGTACCGGTGGTCAGCGGGTTCTCTCGCAGGAGATTGCCAAGTTCGCCAGCCAGGCGGCGCGCGGTGAACTGGATGCCTTCCCGAAACTCTCCCGGGTGCGTAACCAGTTCGAGGATATCATTCGCTGGCAATCACAACGGACCCCGCCGGAAGCCCGTGCCGAGCTGAACGAGCTGAACAAGTCCTGGCAGCAGTATCGCAATAACGTGGACGTTATTTTGAAAAACCGCGACGTGGTGACCACCATGCGCGAACATATCCAGAACATCAACGAACAGATTCCGAACCTGCTGGCGCTGTCCGACGAGGTGGTCGCGACCATGACCGAGCAGCAGGCCCCGGCGGATCAGGTCTACATCGCTACCCGCCAGTTGATGTTGACCCAGCGTATTCACAGTAACGTTAACCGGGTCCTGGCCGGGGGCGAGGAAGCGGTGACCGCCGCGGACCGTTTCGGTCGGGATGCCGCATTATTTGGTCGGGTTATCGAGGACATGTTGCGCGGTAATCGCAACATGGGCATTCGCCGCATCACCGACCCCGCCTCGCGCGAGAAGCTGGAACAGGTGCGGGAGCAATTCCGTTCACTGCGCAGCCAGGTCGGCGGGATTCTGGAACGTTCTCCGGAAATGTTCGACGTCTCCAATGCGGCCGAAGGCGTACTCAACCAGTCCGATGTGGTGCTGGCCAACATCGAGCAACTGGGTGATGCCTACACCAGCGCGATCAAGCTGCGCTACGAGACCCTGCTGGTTTATGCCTTCGCGGCATTGACCGTCGTGCTGTTGATTCTGATGGGGATCCTCTACTGGCGCGATTCGCGCAAACGATTGCAGGAGACCGAGCAACAGCGTGCGGAGATCGCCCAGACCAACGCGCAGAACCAGGAAGCGATCCTGCGACTGCTGGATGAAATGGGCGACCTGGCCGACGGTGACCTGACCGTGAACGCAACGGTCACCGAGGACATCACCGGCGCCATCGCCGACTCCATCAACTACGCCATCGACGCCCTGCGCGGTCTGGTATCGGCGATCAACGATACCACCCAGCAGGTTTCCTCGGCGGCGCAGCAGACCCAGGCGACCGCCATGCATCTGGCCGAGGCCTCGGACCATCAGGCCCAGCAGATTACCGGCGCCAGTACCGCGATTAACGAAATGGCGGTCTCCATCGAAGGCGTATCCAATAACGCGACTGAGCTGGCCGACGAAGCCCAGCGCGCGGTACAGATTGCGGGCAAGGGCTCCGACGCGGTGCAACGCACCATCCACGGCATGGACACCATTCGCGAGCAGATTCAGGAAACTTCCAAACGTATCAAGCGTCTGGGTGAATCCTCGCAGGAAATCGGTGACATCGTGGAACTGATCAACGACATCGCCGAGCAGACCAACATCCTGGCCCTGAACGCCGCCATCCAGGCGGCCATGGCCGGTGAAGCGGGCCGCGGCTTCGCGGTGGTTGCGGACGAGGTACAGCGACTGGCGGAACGTTCCGGTGATGCGACCCGGCAGATCGATGCACTGGTAAAGGCGATCCAGTCGGATACCAACGAAGCGGTGGCGTCGATGGAAGAAAGTACCGCCGGGGTAGTTCACGGGGCCAAGCTGGCCCAGGACGCCGGTACCGCCCTGGAAGAAATCGAATCGGTATCCAGCCATCTGGCGGAACTGATCGAGCACATCTCCAATGCGGCGAAACAGCAGGCGACAGCGGCTACCAACATTTCCGACACCATGAACGTCATTCAGGAGATCACCACCCAGACCTCGGCCGGGACCAACGAGACGGCGGCTTCCATCGGGAACCTGGCCGAACTGGCGAACGAACTGCGCCATTCCGTTGCCGGCTTCCGTTTGCCGCAGCAATAAGCGCGCGCCGTACTGGAGGAAGATCGATTGACGGCTGTGCAGAACAAACCGTTGCCGGACACCTCCCCATCCATGCAAATGGATGAGGATCAGTTCGGCCGCTGGGCTGCCCTGCTGGAAGAGCGCACCGGGATATATTTGCCCGAACGGCGCCGCTCCTTCCTCATTTCCAGTCTCAATATTCGTATGCGCGAGCTGGGACTGGATGATTACGAAGCCTATTTCCAGTATCTGACCACCGGTACTCGCGGTGCGGTGGAATGGGAAATTCTGGTCGATCGCCTGACCGTGCACGAAACCCGTTTCTATCGCGATGATCAGGCACTCAGCGTGGTGCGCCGCCACGCCCGTGAATGGCTGGAACAACATGCCGGCGAACGCGAGCGTTTTGAATTGTGGAGTGTCGGCTGTGCCACCGGTGAAGAGGCCTATTCACTGGCCATTTTGCTCGATGATCTGTTCACCCGCAGTGGCAGCCAGGCGTATCTGGGCATTACGGCCACCGATGTCAGCACGGCGTCTTTGAGCGCAGGGCGCAAGGGCCTCTATCATCGCAACCGGATCAAGAATCTGCCCGAGGCGTTACAGTCGCACTATTTTGAAAATGCCGATGAGCAGCACGTGCGGGTTATCTCCTCGCTTCAGCAGCGAGTCTGTTTTATGCGCCAGAATCTGCTGGAGCAGGAACAGGCGCGCATGGGGCAGATGAATATTATCTTTTGTCAGAACGTGCTGATCTACTTCCCGCGCGAACGGCGGCTGCAGATACTCGATTATCTGGTGGAACATCTCAAACCGGGTGGTCTGCTGGTACTGGGCGCCGGCGAGATCATTGACTGGCAGAATCCGCACGTCCATAGCGAAAGCTTTCAGGGTGTCCTTGCCTATCGGCGGGTTGCTCAGGAGATCGGGGCATGAGTGTGGATAACGGACTCGATCTCAACACCTTAAGCTGGGTCAAATCGGAACTGGACGATACCCTGGGGCAGGCGCGTTCCTCGCTCGAGGTGTTTGTCGAGGACGAGGCCGACGAAACCCAGTTGCAATTTGTCAAAAATTATCTGCATCAGGTCTACGGAACTCTGCAGATGGTGGAACTGTACGGCGCCGCCCTGGCCGCCGAGGAAATGGAAAAACTGACCGACAGCCTGCTGGAAGGCAAGATCGGTAACCGCAATGACGCCTTTGAAGTGTTGATGCGGGGTATCCTGCAACTGCCCGATTATCTCGATCATCTGCTGGCCGGCCATCAGGACATGCCGATGGTCTTGCTGCCACTGCTCAATGATCTGCGCGCGTCCCGTGGTGAGGCCCTGCTTTCCGAAAATGCCCTGTTCAATCCCGATCTGGCCGTCAAGGCGCCGTCCAATGAGACGATCACCGGCGAAAACATCAGCGATCTGACCCGCAAGCTGCGGCATAACTATCACCTGGGACTGCTGGGCTGGTTCCGGGATCGCGACAGCGATGCCTCGCTGGCACGCATTGCCGAGGTCATCGACACCCTGCGCGAATCAGCTACCGAAGAAGAGATTAATCGTCTGCTGTGGGTGGCCGGCGGTCTGGTGGAAAGCCTGCGCCAGGGTGGTCTGGACAGTAATGTTTCCATCAAGTTATTGCTCGGACAACTGGATCGCCAGTTCAAGAAAATCATCGACAACGGCGTGACCGCGCTCAGCCATGAGCCGCCTTCCGAGTTGTTGAAGAACCTGCTGTATTACGTGGCAAATTCCCGCTCGGAAGGCGATCTGACCCGTGAGATCAAACAGGCCTTCAACCTGGAAGACGTGCTGCCGGATACCAGTACCCTGGAACGGGCGCGTGCCGATCTGACCGGTCCCAATGCGCAGTTGATGCATACCGTCTCCACCGTGCTGCTGGAGGATCTGACCCGGGTCAAGGATAACCTGGATCTGTTCGTGCGCGCGGAAGAGCGGCATATCGATGAACTCAAACCGCTTTGTGCCACACTCAAACAGATGGGCGATACCCTGGGTATGCTGGGGCTGGGGGTGCAGCGTAATGTGCTCAACGAACAGCTCGAGATTCTCGAGTCGATGGTCAACGGTGACCGGGAAGTCGATGACAACACCCTGATGGACATGGCCGGCGCCATGTTGTCGATCGAGAACTCGCTCGGTGAAATGGCGACAGCCCGGGCGGCCAACGAAGAATACGATGAATCGGCCGACAAGACCCAGAGCGCCGAGCGCCTGCAAGGGGTCGAGCGACAGAAACTGCTGCAAACGGTTATCGAGCAGGCCAAGATTGAACTGGCCAGGGTCAAGGAGTCACTCAGCGATTTCAGCCGCAAGCCGGGTAATCGCGAGGTCCTCGACAACGTGCCGCAGATACTCGAACAGATTCGCGGCAGTATCCTGATCCTCGATCTGGAGCGGGCCGCTGGCCAGCTGCAGCGTATCAATGAGTATATCCAGCGCTTGCATACCGGCGAGGCGAGTGCCGACGAAGACAGCATGGAGCATCTGGCCGATGCGATCAGTAGCATCGAGTATTATCTTGAATCGCTGGCCGGCAAATGGGGCAATCCCGATGCCATTCTCGAGGTGGCCGAACAGAGCCTGGCCAAACTCGAACAGGGCGGCGTCGCGCCGTCGCCCCCTCCCGGTCCCGCGCCGGCGGCTGATAACACCCAGCCGGATCTGGCGATTCCCGCGGATCTCGAATCAGGCCCGGTGGACGAAGATACGCTGGTGGATCTGCCGGCTCCCGGGGAGGACGATTCCCTGGAACTCGAACTGGATGATGACAGCGGTGGCGAGGAAGAGGACTCCCTGACCCTGCAGATCGAACAACCCGAGCTGGAGGAGCCGGCTCGCGAAGAACAGATTCTGGCCAACAGCGCCGATGACACCCTCAACGATCTGCAGCAGGAGGAAATCTCCCTCAGTACGCCGTTCCCCGAAGCTGCCGACGATGACGACGATGAGCAGAGCATCGTTCTGGAGACGCTCGATGATCTCAACGTCGACTTCGAGAATCTGGATGATATCGGCCTGGAAAGCGATACGGGCGGACAGGCCGATGCCCTGAGTTTTGACGAATCGGACTCGGCGGAATTTGATCTGGGCGAGCTGGCTCCGGGGCTCGAAGAGGATGCCGAACCGGCTGGTGACGAGGCAGCGTCGTGGATGAGTGCGGCCGAACCGGCGCCAGAAGCGGAACCGGCATCGGAATTAGAAGCAGAACCCGCCGCTTCGTCCGAAGCTGAAGCCGCAAACTCGTCAGCGAATCTAAGTGCGCCGGCCATCGATGAGGTCGATGACGAGATCATTGAAATCTTCATGGAAGAGGCTGAAGAAGAACATGCCAATATCCAGCGATTGTTACCGCAATGGGTCAGCAACCAGCAGGATGAAGCCGCGCTCAAGGATCTGCGCCGCTCTTTCCACACCCTCAAAGGCAGCGGCCGACTGGTCGGGGCCAGCGATGTCGGTGAATTTGCCTGGGCATTTGAGAATATGCTCAACCGGGTGATCGACAAGACCATCACCCCGGGGCCGGAAATGTTTCAGGTTCTCGAGCGGGCCGAGCAAGCCCTGCCCGAAATGTTTGCCCTGTTTGCCAAAAAAGAACGGCCACCGCAAAGCATCCTGGCTTTGATGGAATATGCCGACGCCCTGCGCCAGGGAAAGCCGGTCGAGCTGGAGGACGCCGCTGAGTCAGCGGCACCCGTCACCGATCGGGCGCCGGAACCGGAAGCTGAAAAGGAACCGGAATTCGAAGCCGAAGTGCCGCAGGCAGAGGTGGCGGAAGTCGAAACCGAAGCGCCTGAATCTCCCGTCGCTGCGGAAGAACCGTCGGCGGTTGAGCAAAGCGAAGCCGAGGAGGCGGAACCGGAGATCGACCCGGTCCTGCTGGATATCTATCGCAAGGAAGTGGCCACCCATCTGGCCACCCTGGAAAGCTATATCCAGGGCTGGCATGCCAACCGGGATCGCAGTGCCAGCAATGATTTGCTGCGGGCCCTGCATACTCTGACCGGCAGTTCCCGCACCACCGGTATTACCACGGTTTCCGAATTGTGCAGCCTGTTCGAAAAATACATCAAGGAATTGCAGCAATATCATCAGCCAGTGGATGCCACCGCCGTTGGGGTGCTGGAAGAATTGCACACCTTTGTCACCCGGGTGCTGGAGTTGATCGAACAACCCGGGACAGACCTGCCGGATAGCAGCGGGTTAATGCACGCCATCCAGTCGCTATTGGATAACTTCGTGCCGCCGGATTCCAGCGCCTCTTTGCAGGAGTTACAACAACCCGAGCCCGAGCCCGAGCCCGAGCCCGAATCCGCCGAGCCCGCTGCGGCTGCCCCGCAGGGCCCGTCGCCGGATTATGACGAGGAATTGCTCGAGATCTTCATCGAAGAAGGTGAGGAGATCCTGGAGCAAAGCGATAACACGCTGTTGCAGTGGCGCGATGATCCGGATAACCAGGAACTGATCGAGGCCCTGCAACGTCAGCTGCACACGCTCAAGGGCGGTGCGCGCATGGCCGGGGTAACCGAGATCGGTGATCTGGGACACAGTATCGAATCCATGCTGACCGCGGTCGTCGATGGTCATATGCCGGTTTCCCAGCCGATGTTCGGGCTCATGCAACGGGCCCAGGATCGCCTGGTCGGCATGCTGGAGAAGGTCAAGGAAAACCAGCGTCCATTGCCGGCCGAGGATCTGATTCAGGAGACCGACAGTCTGCTGGGACGCGCCACGACGCCCGCGCCTGCTGAGGAGCAGGCAGCGGAGGCGGAACAGGAAGAGCCTGCCGCGACCCCGGCCACGCCTGAAACCGAGCAGGCATCGGCCGAACCAGAAGCGATTAGCCTGGAAGAACAACCGGGCGTGGAGATGGTCGAGGACTCGGCTGAGATCGCCGAAGTCCCCGAAGCGCCGGCCGCCGCTGCGGATGCCGGGCCTCCGGCCGCGGCGACCACCCGGGAACTGCAGGAAGAGGATGACGATGGCTCGCGTGATCGGCGCAAGGCCTCGCGGGTGCAACACGAGCAGGTGCGGGTCCGCGCCGACCTGCTCGATAATCTGGTTAACTTCGCCGGCGAGGTGAGCATCTATCGCTCGCGCATGGAGCAGCAGACCAATGCATTTCGCTTCAATCTGCAGGAGCTGGACGACACGGTCTCGCGTTTGCGCGAACAGCTACGCAAGTTCGAAATCGAGGCGGAAACCCAGATCCAGTTCAAAAAAGAAGAACGCCTGGAAAAAGGCGACGACGATTTTGATCCCCTGGAGTTCGATCGCTTCACCCAGATGCAGCATCTGTCACGCGGGATGATGGAGAGTCTCAACGACCTGGACAGCATCAAGGGCATCCTGGGCAATGTGACCCGCGAATCGGAAACCCTGTTGCTGCAGCAGTCGCGAGTCAACACCGAACTCCAGGAAGGGTTGATGCGCACCCGCATGGTGCCGTTTTCCGGTCAGGCGCCGCGCCTGCGGCGCATCGTGCGCCAGACCGCCGACGAAATGAGCCGGCAGGTGGACCTGCAGATGCACGGTATGGACTCGGAACTGGATCGCCAGGTGCTGGAGCGGATTATTCCGCCCATCGAACATATGCTGCGTAATGCCGTCGCTCACGGTATTGAAACGCCGGAACAGCGTCAGGCCGCCGGTAAACCCGCCGCCGGGACTATCGACATGGCCCTCTCCCGTGAAGGCTCGGACATCATTATCCGCGTCAACGACGACGGCAAGGGGATCGATCTGCAGGCGATTCACAAAAAGGCCATCGAACGCGGCCTGCTCCAGCCGGAAGACAGGGCGACCAAGGAAACTCTGCTCAACATGATCATGCAGTCCGGTTTCAGTACCGCCGAGCAGGTGACCCAGATCTCCGGGCGGGGCGTCGGCATGGACGTGGTCAACAGCGAGATCAAACAGCTGGGTGGTCTGCTGGAGATTGATACCCATGAAGGTCAGGGAACCAGCTTTACCATCAGCCTGCCGCTGACCCTGGCGATTTCGCGCGCCCTGATGGTGTATGTCGGGGATGAACTGTATGCCGTACCGCTGCTCAATGTGCAGGGTGTGGAACGAATCCGTGGCGCCGAGCTGCGTGAGTTGATGCAAAGCGAGCATCCCGCCTACCACTGGGTTAATGAAGATTATGAACTGATGCATCTGGGCAATCTGCTGGGCGCTCAGGTACCGCCACTGCCCGATGACGAGGAGCGCGTTCCGCTATTGCTGGTACGCAGTGGTGACTATCGCGCGGCTATCCGGGTGGAAGGTCTGACCGGCAGCCGCGAAATCGTGGTCAAACCGGTTGGTCCGCAACTGAGTACTTTGCGTGGTATCTCCGGTGCCACGATTATGGGGGACGGCGGTGTGGTCCTGATCCTGGATCTGGCCGTGCTGGTCCGTCTGGCCGCCGTGCAGGGTGAAGAAGATGTGATCGAACTCACGCCGGAAGCCCCGCCGGTAGCACAAACCAAGCCTGTGGTCATGGTTGTGGACGACTCGATTACCGTACGCAAGGTGACCACCCGGCTGCTCGAGCGGAACGGGTTCGAAGTTGTGCAGGCCAAGGATGGCGTTGACGCGCTTGGCCAGCTGCAGGAAACCGTGCCCGACGTCATGCTGCTGGACGTGGAAATGCCGCGCATGGACGGTTACGAACTGGCGGCGAATATGCGGGGCGACGAGCGAATCCAGGATGTTCCGATTATCATGATTACATCTCGTACCGGCCAGAAACATCGACAACGGGCCCTGGATGTCGGTGTCAACATTTATATGGGTAAACCGTATAACGATGCCACATTGCTGGAAAATATCGACTCTTTGATCGGCAGCGAGGCGTAGTTCAGTTCGGTATTTTTCCGCCAGTATTGCAGGGCAGGAGCGCTCGCAGCGGCAGTCGGATGTATAACAAGCTGATAGCGGCACCGGCCGCTCCTGTGGATAATCAACTTTCATGTCACAAAGCCAGTTGCAGAGTGAGTTACGCGGGATACGTATTGCCGTAGCTTCGGGGTCTTCTCGGCATCGCGATCATCTGCAGAAGATATTCGAGCACACGGGTTTACAGGTTGTTCTCAATGAGCCGTTCAGCGAGCACTTTATTGCCAAGCTCGCCGGTAACAAGATCGACGTGCTGTTAATCGAGCTGGATGAACGTAGCGAACGACATAACCAGCTACTTGAAGAACTGCTCGAATCGACCGAGATCCCGATCATTTTCAATGATGTCAGTGCGCTGGCATTTAACGAGCCCGCACGCCAGGGAAAATGGTTCGGCACCTTGATGGGAAAAATTGCCGAGATTACCGGCCGCCTTGAATGGGAGGCGCCCGATATCGATCTGGGCAGTTTCACGGTCAATGAAACCCTGCTGGCGCGAGACAACAGCCTGGCAAGTCAGGTGTGGGTTTTGGGAGCATCACTGGGTGGCCCCGATGCGCTTAAACGCTTTCTGGCCGAATTGCCCTCGACGCTGCCGGCGAGTCTGATCGTGGCCCAGCATCTGGGCTCGAATTTCGAACCCTTGCTGGCCAGGCAACTGGATCATATTTGCCCGTTGCAGGTTATGCCGGCCCGGGTCGGGCATACATTGCGCCATGGCGAGGTGATCGTGGCGCCGGTTAATCAGCGTCTGCAGGTCAGCCCGATCGGGGTGATTCAGTTGTTACCGCTGGCGGCACCCTCGTTTTATACGCCTTCCATCGATACGGTGCTGACCGATATCGGGGCGCGCTTCGGGGAGAACAGCGGCGCGATTATTTTCAGTGGCATGTGTGATGACGGGGTGCTTGGCGTGCGTGCCATGCATGCCATGGACGGACCCATCTGGACCCAGGCGGCCGACAGTTGCGTGATCAGCAACATGCCCGACCAGGTGCGCAAAACCGGCGTCAGCAGTTATACTGGAACTCCGGAGCAATTGGCCGCTAAACTGACAGAATATGTGACACAACGGCAGACGGACTATGGCTGAAATTACCCAAATTGATACGCGCCGTGACGGGATGGCGGTAACTGGCAAGCAGGCCAGTGATGCCATCCACTGTCTGCAGATCCCGATGTACGAAGAGTCCATCCTGCTGCCCAATGCGGCGGTGGCCGAAGTGACCGGTTATATCAAGCCCGAACCCTTGCCGGATGCGCCCGACTGGTATCTGGGCAAGATCAGCTGGCGTGAACATAAGGTACCGCTGGTCTCCTTCGAAATCGCCAGTGGCGGTCAGAATCCGGGTAATCTGGGCGGCTCGCGGGTTGCCGTGCTCAATACCCTGCAGGGAAACCCGGACCTTCCCTATATCGCCTTCATCACCCAGGGCATCCCCAGCCTCAAACTGGTGCGCGAACAGCAGATCGTGCCCGATCAACGCAACACCGACGGGCGCCAGTCCATCGCCGGTTTCGTCCAGCTCGACGGCGTCTCCCTCGTCGTGCCCGACATCGACGACCTCGAAGCCCGCATCCAGCGCTTGCAGGTTGTATAGTAAGACACTGTAAATAACGCAAAGGACGCGGAGACGCAAAGAACGCAAAGAAACCTGCTGTAATATTGAATTAAATACGCATCTCCGGTTTAAAACTGAACATTTAATATTTTATCTTTGCGCCCTCTGCGTCTTTGCGATCTTTGCGTTCCTTCCATCAACATTAAAAAGTGGCACGGTCGAGGTCGCCCCAGAGGGTTTGGGCGGCGGTGAGGCCGGCGACGACGGCGGTTTCGGTGCGCAGGACGCGCGGGCCCAGGCGGATGCCGATGGCATCATGTTGATAAGCCAGTTCCCGTTCGGTTTGTGTGAATCCCCCTTCCGGGCCGATCATCAGGATTAGCTGTTGTGGGCGCGTGCATTGCGACAGGGTCTGGTTACTGCGCGGGTCGAGGATCATGCGCTGGCCGGGTAATGGCAGTTCGAGGAAGTCCGCGTAGCGCATGACATCATCCAGTTGCGGCAGGCGGGCCCGGCCGCTCTGTTCGCAGGCCCCCCGGATCACGCCCTGCCAGTGCTGGCGGCGTTTTTGTTCGCGCTTTGCATCCAGCTGAACCACGCAGCGTTCGGTGACCAGGGGGGTCAGGCGGTTGATGCCCAATTCCACGGCTTTTTGCAGCGCATAATCCATGCGTTCGCCCTTGGTGATGCCCAGGGCCAGATGGGTAGGCAGGGGCGATTCGTTATCTGCTGCAATGGCGTTTTCGATCCTCGCCGTCGCCTGCTTTTTGGAAATGGCAATTAATCGGGCCGGGTAATCATGACCGTCCCCGTTGAACAGGATCACTGTGTCGTCCGGCTTCAGGCGTAACACCTGGATGCCATGACGTACGGCTGTCTCATCCAGGTCGACACTGGCACCGACGGCAAGCGGGCAATCCTGGTAGAGACGGGGAATGCGCATGTTTGTGGGTTCAGTTATTGCGGGTAGCCAGATCGATGCCTTCGGTCATGACCCGCGCCAGATGTTCGATTTGTTCCGGGGTGATGACATAGGGTGGCATCAGATAAGAAACATTGCCAAGCGGGCGCAACAGGGCCTCGTTTTTCAGGGCATGCTGGTAGATGGTCAGTCCGCGCCGTTCCTGCCAGGGATAGGTTTCATGCGCGGCCCTGTTCTTGACCATTTCCACGGCCAGGATCATGCCGGTCTGGCGGACTTCCCCCACATGCGGATGATCCTTGAGGTGTTCGGTCGCCTGTTGCATGGTTTGCGCAAGCTGCTTGTTTTGCTCGATCACATCGTCCTGCTGGAAAATGTCCAGGGTGGCCAGTGCGGCAGCACAACCCAGCGGATTACCGTTGTAGCTGTGTGAATGCAAAAAGGCCGAGAGTTTTTCATACTCATCATAAAAACCCTGGTAGATATTCTCATGGGTCAGCGTGACCGAGACGGGAAGATAGCCGCCGGTCAGTCCTTTGGATAAACAGAGAAAATCAGGGGTGATAGCGGCCTGTTCGCAGGCAAACAGCGTTCCCGTGCGGCCGAAGCCGACGGCAATTTCATCGGCAATGAGATGCACACCGAATTCGTCACAGGCCTCGCGCAGCAGCTTCAGATAGATCGGGTCATACATGCGCATGGTGCCGGCGCACTGGACCAGCGGTTCGACGATAACGGCACAGGTCTCGTTTGCGTGCTTCTCCAGCAAGCTGCGCATGTGCTCGAACTGGCGCGCGCTGTAGTCGCGGCAGCTTTCGCCTTCTTCCCGGTAAAAACAATCCGGCGAAGGAGCGGTGATCACTTCCATCAACAGCGGTTTATAGGTTTCCTTGTACAGCGCCACATCGCCGGCGGCCAGCGCGCCCAGGGTTTCGCCGTGGTAGCTGTTGCCCAGCGTGATGAATTTGGTTTTTTCCGGTTTGCCGGTATTACGCCAGTAGTGATAGCTCATCTTGAGCGCAACTTCGATGGCGGAGGATCCGTTGTCTGCGTAAAAACAGTGCGCCAGGCCGGGCGGAGTAATCTCGATCAGCCGTTCGGACAGCTCGATTACGGGTTCGTGGGAGAATCCGGCCAGGATGACATGTTCCAGGGTATCCAGCTGCTGCTTGATCCGGTCATTGATTCGCGGGTTGCAATGGCCGAACAGATTGACCCACCAGGAACTGATTGCGTCGATATAGCGGTTGCCGTCGAAATCTTCCAGCCAGACCCCTTCGCCGCGTTTGATCGGCGTCACCGGAAGCCATTCGTGATCTTTCATCTGGGTGCAGGGATGCCACAGTACGGCCAGATCGCGCTGCATCAAGTCCTGATTCGTCGTCATGCGTGCCTCTGGTTTGTCAAACAGGTGCCTCTGGAGTCAGGCAGTTTCGGATATTACCGGGCCAGAAGGATGCATGGAACAGACCCTCAGTTCAACCTGCCCGGCAGTGGAAGAATTGACTGTCCAGAACTTCAGTCGCGTCGCGCCTTGCTACGGAACAGCTGATAACGATCTCGCCAGGTTTCGTGTCGCAGGTATTGCGGCATGACCGCTTCCAGCGCGGCCGGCTCAATCCCAAAGACCTCGCGTAAGACCCGGTCTTCTTCCGGGCAGACACTGTCCATTTGCAGGGAGCGGTAGTTGTCGCGGGAGAAAGGTTTACCCGGGGCATATTCGAGCAGATTGGCCTGCAGGGCGGAGCCGAGTCTTCCTAGCGGGATAATCCGGCGCCGGATATTCAGGGTCTCGATAATGCGCTCGACGATCTCCTGCAGGGTATATTCATGTGGACCACAGAGGTTATAACGTTGCCCGTAGGTACTCGGGTCATTAAGGCTGTGGCTGAACGCATCGGCAACGTCACCGACGTATACGGGGGCAAAGCGGGCATTGGCACAGGCCAGCGGAAACAACAAGGGGGTCTTTTTCAGCAATGAGGCGAAACGGTTGATGAAACTGTCTTCCGGGCCAAAGATCACCGACGGGCGAAACGACGTCACATTGAGATCGCCGGCGGCATGGACCCGGTGTTCCGCCTCGCCCTTGCTACGCAGATAATAACTGCTGCCGGTGCCCGGATCGGCGTTGAGGGCACTCATGTGCAGCAGGCGCTCGATACCATGGGTGCGACAGGTACGGATGACCTTGTCGGTCAACTCGACATGGACATGATAAAAGCCTTTGCCGTTATCGTGCCGTTCATTGAGAATACCCACCAGATTGATTACAGCATCCTGGTCGGCGAAAAATCGGTTCAGCGTGCTCTCATCATGAATGTCGGCATCGAACACTTCCACGGTCGGCATGACCAGCAGTTCGCGATGTTGTTCTCGGCGCCGGGTCAATACCCGGATGCTGTGTCCTTCCCGGGCCAGACTGCTGATAACATGATGGCCGACAAATCCGGTCCCACCTAGGATACAAATACGACGTTTCATGAGTGACTGACCTTATTAAATGGTGTGTATGGTTATCATTTGACCATATTATAGACATGCCAATGGGCGAAATGCGAGTCGAATAAAATTCAAGCATGAACGCGGATTTGGCGTCTATACTTTAAATAGGATAATTTAGGGAAAACGACGAATGACAAAGGAGTCCGCATGAGTTTCGAAGTGATCAATCCGGCAACCGGTGAAAAGGAAGGCGAGTTTCCGGCCTGGGAAGATGCCCGGATCGACAACGCCCTGGCGGATACGGCTGCCGTTGCGCCGCAATGGGCCGAGCGCTCCATTGCCGAACGCTGCGAGCTGATGCGCGGGGTAGCCGGAGTACTGCGGGACAACAAGGAAAAATATGCCGGTCTGATTACCCGGGAGATGGGCAAACTGATTGGCGAAGCACGCGGGGAGATTGAAAAATGCGCCTGGGTCTGTGAATACTATGCCGACAAGGCGCCGGAATTTTTACACGACGAGCCCATCGAAAGCGATGCGGGCAAAAGCTATGTGGCCTATAAGCCGCTGGGGACGGTACTGGCCGTCATGCCGTGGAATTTCCCATTCTGGCAGGTTTTCCGTTTTGCCGCGCCGACCTTGTGCGCCGGCAATACCGGTCTGCTCAAGCATGCCTCCAACGTACCGCAATGTGCCATGGCCATTGAGGAAATATTCCGCGCGGCCGGGTTTCCGGACGGCGTATTTACCTCACTGATGATTCGCGCCTCGCAGGTACAAAAGGTGATCGAGGATCCCCGCGTTCACGCCATTACCCTGACCGGCAGCGAGCCTGCCGGGCGCAAGGTCGCTGCGGTGGCCGGATCGGTGTTGAAAAAGAGTGTCCTGGAACTGGGTGGTTCTGACGCCTTCATTGTGCTGGAAGACGCGGATCTGGACGAGGCGGTCAAAAGCGCGGTGGCCTCACGCTTTCTCAATGCCGGACAGAGCTGCATCGCGGCCAAGCGATTTATCGTAGTGGATGCCATTGCCGAGGATTTTGTTGCTCGCTTCAAGGCCGGGGTCGAGAGCCTGCAGGCGGGTGACCCGATGGATGACAATACCAGCCTGGCGCCGATGGCGCGTACGGACTTGCGCGAGGAATTGCATAAGCAGGTCGTTGATACCCTGGCTGCCGGGGCGATCAATGTGACCGGCTGCGAGATCGACGAACAGCGGCCAGGGGCCTATTACAAGGCGTCTATCCTGGATCAGGTCGACCCCGGGATGCGGGCTTACAGTGAAGAGCTGTTTGGCCCGGTGGCCATCGTGATCCGGGCGCGCGATGAGGCTGATGCCCTGCGGATTGCCAACGACAGCACCTTCGGGCTGGGCGGCAATGTCTGGACACGGGATACGGACCGGGGCGAACGGCTGGCCCGGCAGATGGAATGCGGTTGTGCTTTCGTCAACAGTTTCGTCAAAAGCGACCCGCGCCTGCCGTTTGGCGGCATCAAACATTCCGGCTACGGCCGCGAACTGTCCCATCACGGTATCCAGGAATTCGTCAACGCCAAGACCGTGTGGATTAAATAATTTTGAATTTTTAATGTTTAATTTTGAATTAATGGCAGTCGGTACTGACGGGCGCCATAATTCAAAATTCAAAACTTACCATTCAAAATTGTTGCTTTCAGATGTCGAACCGTTCGTGGAGGATCTGGGGTTTGCCGAAGTAGTAGCCCTGTCCCCAGTTGATGCCGATGTCGCGCAGAACTTCCACGGTTGCCTGATCTTCGACAAACTCGCCGACGGTAATCAGTTCGAGATCGCTGGCAATACCCTGTATCCCTTTTACAATGGCACGAACCCGGGATTCGTCTGCAACACGTCGGATCAGCTGGCCGTCGATTTTTAAATAAGAGACCGGCAAGTCGGACAGATAGTTGAGGGAAGAGTAACCCACGCCAAAATCATCGATGGCCAGGCGCAGGCCGAAGTCGAGAAACGGCGCGAGAATTTCCCGGGCTTCGCCCAGGTTGTGCAGCAGTGCCTGTTCGGTGATTTCGATCACCAGCGGTTTCTCGCTGCCGAGCCGATCGCCACAGGCTTTGCACTCTTGCAGGGCCGTATCCAGGATGCCCTTAACGAGCTCCGGGTGGCGAAGCAGTTCGGCGGAAATATTCACAAAATGCGGATGAGGGGATTCACCCTGAAGCACACTGTTGCTGCAACGCAAAATGGCCTGGCGTGCGATTTCATAGTCGATGCGATGTACCAGTTGCAGGTGGACCGCGGCATCGATAAATTGTCCGGCCGGCAGCGGCTCGCCATCAGGGGTGATGATGCGGGCCAGGGCTTCATCGGCGACTTGCTCGCCGGTTTGCAGATCGATGAGAGGCTGGTATGCCGGAATAATCCGGTTTTCACGCAGGGCGTTTTCCAGTTGGGTCGCGATGCTTAAAAACGAGCCATGTTTTTCGCGACTGCTGGAGATCCGGTTGCGTCCCGCCCGTTTGGCTTCATACAGTGCGGCGTCGGCCACTCTTAATATATCGGCAACGTGCTTACCGTCCTGGGGATAGTTGGCCACGCCGATGCTGGTGGTGGTGAAAATTTCTTGTTGCCCGGTACTGAGCGAGAAATTCGCGATGCCTTTGCGTATTTGCTCGGCGATTTTAAATCCGGTCTCGAAATCGACCTCGGGTAGTATGCACAGAAACTCTTCTCCACCCCAGCGACCGATATACTCACGTTCACCCAGAAGCTGTTTGAGTTGATTGGCAATATGTTGCAAGAGCAGATCGCCTGCAGAGTGCCCATAACTGTCATTAATCAGCTTGAAGCGATCCAGGTCGAGCAACAGAACCGTATAGGGTTTACCCGAGGCTTTGTGTTGCAGATGCAGTTCCGTCAGGTTCTGTTGTATCGCATCGCGATTCAGCAAGCCGGTCAGGGGGTCGAAATTCGGTAATTGGTTCAGGGAAAGATCATACCGTTCAATATGGCTGATATCGTGAAAAATGATGACCGCCGTTGTGCTATCCAGCGGTGTAATGCTGAAATCAACGGTGATTGTCTGATGGCCGGATTTTCTCAGTTGCTGGCGTCGATAAGGCCCAAAGGATTTTTTTTGTTCCAGGCACTGCTGAATGAGGGTGCTGTTCAGTGTGGGGGATTGCGGTTGTGCCGTGAAAATATCCGCCACCGGTTTGCCCAGGTGTTGTTCTGTACTCTGGCCGAGTACTTGCCAGGCAGCGGGATTGATGTAGGTGATTTTGGCTTCACGATCAATACCGATGGCCCCGTCCTGGAGACGATTCAACAATTGCTCGCCGCTGAGATAGGGCGATGCAGGGTTGTCCCGAACATGGTTCGACACGTTTTGTTACTCCTGTTTGATGCATTCCTGCATCCTGACCATCGAATTATGGTGAAAAATCGCGCAATCTGGATGTGCTGCCTTAACTCATAGAATAGGATATGCGCATGAACAATGACAAATCTTCCTTGTCCCGGTCCAATGAGTTGAGGCGCAGCCTGTCGTTGCCGCTGGTGACATTCTATGGCATCGGCACCATTTTGGGGGCCGGGATTTATGTTCTGGTCGGCAAGGTGGCCGGTGTGGCCGGCATGCTGACACCCCTTGCCTTTCTCGTTGCGGCGCTGATCGCCGGCTTTTCCGCGTTTTCCTACGCCGAATTGGCGGCACGCCTGCCCAAAAGCGCCAGCGAGGCGGTCTATGCCCAGGCGGGCTTTGGTCGGGCATCCCTGTCGCGGCTCATCGGCCTGTTAATGGTGCTGGTGGGCGTGGTGTCCAGTGCCACGTTGATGCACGGTTTTGCCGGTTACCTGCAGGTGTTTGTCCAGTGGCCGGATATCTGGGTCATGAGCGTCATGATTCTGACGCTGGGCGCAGTGGTGATCTGGGGTGTCACCCAGTCCGTGCTGATCGCGGTGATCATGACCCTGTTTGAAATGGCGGGGCTGGTACTGATTATCGGGGTGGCCGGTGACAGTCTGGGTTCACTTTCCGAACGCTGGCCGCAGTTGCTCACACCCGAAGCGCCGTTTATCTGGTATGGCGTGTTGCTGGGGGCCTTCGTCGCCTTTTATGCATTTATCGGTTTTGAGGATATGGTCAATGTGGCCGAGGAAGTGATAGATCCATCACGTAATCTGCCGAAGGCGATTATTCTGGTACTGATCATTGTCACCCTGTTTTACCTGCTGGTGACCCTGGTCAGTATTCTCAGCGTGGCGCCCGACAAATTAGCACAGACGGATGCGCCGCTGGCCATGGTGTATGAACAAGCTACCGGCCGGGCGCCGCTGTTTATTACCCTGATCAGTCTTGTTTCGGTGCTCAACGGTGCCCTGATCCAAATTATCATGGCATCGCGTGTATTATACGGGCTCAGTCGTCAGGGCTGGTTGCCCGCACTGCTCGGTCAGGTGGGTGAGCGAACCCGGACACCGATTCCTGCGATTCTCGTGGTGATCGTGACGATTGGATTGTTTGCCCTGTTGTTGCCGTTAATCAGCCTGGCCAGGTTGACCAGTTTTGTGACGCTGATCATTTTTACGTTGATGAATGTTGCCTTGTGGCGTATCAAGCGGCGTGGCGACAGTTATGAGGGGTTTCAGGTTCCGTTGTGGGTTCCGATGTCAGGAGCCACGGTGAGTGCCCTGTTTCTGGTGTCGCAGCTATATGAATTTTTTATGGACTGAGTGAATGGAAATCGGCCTGTTGTATCTGTTACTGGGAATGTTTGCCGGGCTGGCGGCCGGCCTGCTGGGGATCGGTGGCGGCCTGATTATCGTGCCAGTGCTGGTGTTTATTTTTCAGCAACAACAGTTCAGTAGCGAGGTGATCGTTCATCTGGCCGTCGGTACCTCGCTGACGACTATTGTGTTGACCTCGATTTCCTCGGTACGCAGTCATCATCAACATGGCGCGGTTCAGTGGCCGGTATTTGTCCGCATGGCGCCGGCCATCGTGCTGGGGGCGTTGCTGGGCTCGGTGATCGCCGACGAAATGCCGACCCGGGTGCTCAAATGGGTGTTTGCCATTTTCGAGCTGACAGAGGCCACGCAGATGATCCTGGCCTATCGGC
>CAYOOC010000046.1:0-24682 GCA_964405505.1 uncultured Thiohalophilus sp. | reverse complement strand
CGGCATGATCGCCTGGAACTCGCGATCGCGGCCCTGTTTGGCCGAGCCCCCGGCCGAATCCCCCTCGACCAGAAACAACTCGGTACGACTCAAATCCTGCGCGGAACAGTCAGCCAGCTTGCCGGGCAGCGCCGGCCCCTGGGTCACTTTCTTGCGCACTACCTTGCGACCGGCACGCAACCGACTCTGCGCATTGTTGATCGCCAGCTCGGCGATCTGTTCGCCCAGGTCACTGTGCTGATTGAGCCATAAACCGAAAGCATCCTTGACCACGCCGGAGACAAACGGCGCCGACTCCCGCGAGGAGAGCCGCTCCTTGGTCTGGCCGGAGAACTGGGGATCCTCGAGCTTGACCGACAGGATATAACTGAGTTTCTCCCAGACATCCTCTGGTGCCAGCTTGACGCCCCGCGGGATCAGATTGCGGAACTCGCAAAACTCGCGTACCGCTTCGGTCAGGCCGGTGCGCATGCCGTTGACATGGGTGCCGCCCTGGGCCGTTGGGATCAGGTTGACGTAACTTTCACTGACGTTGATCGAATCGTCGGGGACCCAGGCCAGCGCCCAGTCCACCGCTTCCAGGTTGCCGCTGAAACTGCCGACAAAAATATCCGGGGGCAGCATCTCAATGCCACCCAGCTCGCCCTTGAGATAATCACGCAGACCATCTTCATAGCACCATTCGACCTCTTCCTTGCCGGCTTCATCCCGGAAGGTGACGAGCAGGCCGGGACATAACACCGCCTTGGCGCGTAACACATGTTTGAGTCGCGGCACCGAGAACTTCGGAGAGTCGAAAAACGTCGGATCGGGCCAGAAACGCAGGGTGGTACCGCTGTTGCGTTTACCGACGGTGCCGATCTCTTCCAGGCTCGATTTTTTATCACCGTTGGCAAAGGCGATGTTGTATTCCTTGCCATCGCGCTTGATCCAGACTTCCAGGTGTTTGGACAGGGCATTGACCACTGACACCCCGACACCGTGCAAGCCCCCGGAGAACTGGTAGTTCTTGCTGGAGAACTTGCCGCCGGCATGAAGCCGCGTCAGGATGACTTCCACCCCCGGTACTTTCTCTTCGGGATGCAGATCCACCGGCATGCCCCGCCCGTCGTCGCTGACCTGCAGGGAGCCGTCCTTGAACAGCACCACATCGACCCGTTTGGCGTGACCGGCAATGGCCTCGTCGACACTGTTGTCGATGACTTCCTGGGCCAGATGATTGGGGCGCTCGGTCTGGGTATACATTCCGGGGCGCTTGCGCACCGGCTCCAGGCCGGTCAAAACTTCAATAGACTCAGCAGTATATTTGGTGTTCATGACTTATCGTTATATCGAATAGACGTTCACCGGTCGTTGACCGGCGTGGATAGTTGGCAACGATTCTACGGGGGATCGGGGCGGGGAGCAAAATGAATCGTGCCGATTATGTGCACGATTTTGCACCAGCTGACCAGGTTACCGCCTTGAAACAGGCCAAACGACGGGTTGGATCGGTGCCAGGTTTACCTGGCACCACCTGTTGTAGCGGCGAAACGTCAGAGCTTGAAGCGACCGACCAGGGTCTGCAGTTCCGAAGAGAGTCGGGCCAGATCATGGCTGGCGGTTGCCAGCTGCTCGGTGCTGTTGGAGGAGCTGTCCGCCACGTGCGTAATATTGATAATACTCTCGTTAATCTCCTCGGCCACCTGCCCCTGCTGGCGGGCCGCTTCGGCGATTTGCTGATTCATACTGGTAATCCGGTTGACCGCCTCGGTGATACTTTGCAATGACTGACCGGCCTGCCCGGCCTGCTCCACGCTGGAACCGGCCTGGCTGCGACCTTCCTCCATCACCTTGACCGCATCCCGGGCACCGGCCTGCAGCTTGTCGATCATCTGTTTGATCTCTTCGGTCGACTCCTGGGTACGGCTGGCCAGATTACGCACTTCATCGGCTACCACCGCAAAGCCGCGCCCCTGTTCCCCGGCACGGGCCGCCTCGATGGCGGCGTTCAACGCCAGCAGGTTGGTTTGTTCGGCAATCCCCTGGATCACCTCCAACACGGTGCCGATCTGCTCACTGTCTTTCTCCAGGTTGTTAATAACATTGGCGGCCTTTTCCACTTCCGAGGCCAGTCGATCGATCGAGTCGATCGTATTGTTGACCACCGAGCGACCTTCCACCGCCTGGTTATCCGCATTGCCGGCCGCCTCGGCCGCCGAGTCGGCATTATTGACCACTTCCTGCACGGTGGCGGTCATCTCGTTCATGGCGGTGGCCACCTGCTCGGTTTCATTACGCTGGCGATTCACCCCGTCGCTGGTTTCGTTGGTAATGAGGGACATTTCCTCGGCGGCTGACGCCAGTTGCGTGGTCGCGCCCGAAACCTGTTTAATGGTCTCCTGAATCTTGTCGGCAAACTTGTTGAATGCCCCCGCCAGCTGGGCCATTTCATCCTTGCCCTGCACCTCCAGCCGTCGGGTCAGATCGCCTTCCCCTTCGGAAATATCTTCCATGGCGGTGACGGCGGCGCGCATGGGTCGGGTAATCAACCCCGCCAGCAACAGACCGCCGCCCACACTGACAATCAGACCGATGATCAACAGGATACCGACCAGCCCCTGGGTGGCCGTCACTTCCGTCAGCAATGATTGGGAAGATTCTTCCACTTCGGTACGTTGTTCGTTAACCAGCCAGTCGATATCGGTTTTGATCGCATCAACCAGTGGACCGATCTCTGTCCGGATCAGATGGGAATCGGTACGCCATTGTTCGCCACTGTGGACCTTGAACAGTTGATCCTGAAAATCGATATACTCTTGCGCCCGGGTTCGGATCGACTCCACCGCATCCAGCTGTTCGAAGGTCAGTAGCGCCTCCTGAGCGGCAATTTTATCCAGCGCCTCGAGAAACCCCTCGCGATAGAGCTTGACGTTGGACATATTCGAAGGGCCGCGGAAGGAGATAAAGGCCCGGTTCTCGTTCAGCACGTTCATCCAGATCTGGCGCAGCTCAACCATTTCCAGTAGCAGCTCACGGCGTTGCGGCGTCGCCGGTTCGGTGCTTTCGGAGCGAATCATCTGGCTCAGATATTGCTGGATATCGGCGGCCAGCGGGGCCATCTTCGAAGAGGAAAGGCCGATGCCGGGCTGATTCTGATCAAAGTTGGTCGCCAACTCCAGCATCCGTGGTTTATAAGTGGCATATTCGGCAATGTTGCCGGCAATCTGGTTAATGCGTTGCTTGATTTGCGGGTCGTCCACCCGTTCGGTCAAGACTTTTAACTGGTTCAGTTCGACGTCCAGTTCCTGCAGATTGCGTTCATACTCCTGCTTATCGCTCTCTTCCTTGCTCAACAGATAAAAACCCAGTGCCGCGCTGGTTCGATCGAGCCGGTCCGCCAGCTGCATCGACGCCAGGACCATCGGCTGACTGACTTCCACGACCTCGCCCAGTTTGTTCTGCGCACTGTTGAGACTGGTCAGGGCCGTGACAGAGACAATCACCAGCAGCACGGCCATACTGCCAAAACCCAGCCACAGCTTGTGACTGATCTTGAAGCGCGCGAACAGGGACTGGATGGGATTCCAGAAGGAATTTTTGTTCGATGGGGACATGTGTCACCTCCGTCTCTGCGACAACTCCCTCTGTGCAAGACCTCGTATATAATAATTTACTGATATTACTCGGCAGCGACAGAAACAACCCTGTCGCCTTAATTTACATGTCGGCCCAACGGACAGTAACTTTATGGTAAGAATCCGGGTTTACCCTGAGAAAATTCCGGGCAGGGTTATTTCCCTTAATGAATACAGTGTTATAAGCCAGGTCAGAACAGCCTGACGGTCAGCTCAAAACGATGCCTAATCGGCTGGCGACTTCCTCATAAGCCTCGACGACACCACCAAGTCCCTGGCGGAAACGATCCTTGTCCAGCTTGTCGCGGGTTTGCGCATCCCACAGACGACAGCCATCGGGCGTGAATTCATCGCCCAGCAGCAGTTCCCCCTCGAAGCGACCGAACTCCAGCTTGTAATCCACCAGCAACAGCCCGGCCTGCTCAAATAACTGCTTCAGCACGTCATTGACCGCAAAGGTCAGCTGTTTCATGCGCTCGATTTCCGCCGCCGTGGCCCACTCGAACGCCAGGATGTGGTAATCGTTGATCATGGGATCATGCAGTGCATCGTCCTTGAGAAAAAATTCGAACACCGGCGGATTCAACGACTGGCCTTCCTCGACGCCGAGGCGACGGCACAAACTGCCGGCGCTGAGATTGCGCACCACGCATTCGATGGGCAACATCGCCAGTTTCTTGACCAGCGATTCCTGATCGGACAGCAGGCTTTCAAAATGGGTGGGAATACCGGCCTGTTGCAATTGCTGCATGATGAAGGCATTGAACTTGTTGTTGACCATGCCCTTGCGTTCCAGCTGGGCCAGTTTCTCCCCGTCGAAGGCCGAGGTGTCGTTACGAAACTCCAGGATCAAGCGATCCGGATCGTCGGTGGTAAAAACAGTTTTGGCCTTGCCAGCGTAGAGTTCCTGCTGTTTTTGCATGTGGCGTATCCTCTCACAAGCGGTTATGCGGTTAATGGGCTTCAGACATCGCGCCAGTCGGTTCCCTGTTCCTGACAGGCCACTTCGATATCGGCGGGCTTGCTGCCCAGCGCCCCGGCCAGCGCATCACGCGCCAATGTCGGAGTATTGTTCTTGTCGCTCAAATGGGCCGCCACCAGATAGTGCAAACCGCCGGTATTAATCTCGGTCAGTATCTGCGCGGCCTGGGCATTACTCAAGTGGCCCCAGTCGCCGCCGACCCGTTGTTTGAGACCCGGTGGATAGGGCCCCTCGGCCAGCATCTGCGGGTCGTGATTGCACTCGAGGATCAGGGCATTGCAATCTGACAGGCAGGCATGAATATGCGCTGTACTGCAGCCGGTATCGGTCAACAATCCCAGCGTCCGATCGCCGTCACTGAACAGAAACTGGCAGGGTTCGCGGGCATCGTGCGGGACCGGAAACGGCTGCAGCTCGAGATCGCCAATCGCCAGTGACTGATGGACATCAAACAGGTTCAGCTGCGGCACCTTGCCCGGCTGCGTGCCATTGACCGTGCCGCGCGTGGCCCAGACCGGCACCCCGTAGCGCCGCGCCAGCAGCCCCACGCCGCGAATATGATCGCCGTGTTCATGGGTCACCACAATCGCATTCAGCGACTGAGGCTCGCAGCCCAGTCGCCGCAGGCGCGCTTCAGTATCGCGCAGAGAGAAACCGCAATCGATCAGAATACGGGTTTGCCCGTGCTCGATGAGCGTGCCGTTGCCCTTGCTGCCGCTGCCGATCAGTGCAAATCGCACAACTGCTCCCCATTCATACCCGAGGCGACCGGTTAGCGCAGGTGGACTTCGATGTCCTCCAGCAGGCGTTTGACCAGTGCCGGTTCGACCTGCGCGCCGTCTCTGTCACGCAGACGTATATTCGTTACCTCACCCTGCTGTTGCACTCGTAACAGCAGCTCATCCACTGTTTCGCCCTGCTCCTCGTCACTCAACAGGCCGGCCCAGAACCCTTTTTGTTCCTTGGCCTTGAACTCCTCGGTCAAACGGATGAAATAGGAGCCTTCGGAGCGATTGCGATCCTCGACCCGCAGACCGACGCGATCCAGCGCCAGTCCTACCCGGCGCCAGGTACGGGCAAAGGTCTCGTTGACCTGCAAAACCCGTTCATCCTGTTGCTGCACGAAACGGGTCCGCTTGACCGGTTCACTGTCAGCGACGATCTGCTCGGCCTGCTCCGCCTCGCCGCCCAGCGAGATCAAAAAGCGTTGCAGCAGTTCGGTTTCCAGCCCCGGGTCCGGCTCGCGCGGTACCCAGGCGGTCTCGACAACCTCGCTCCCGCCACCACCGGTGACGATCTCTTCCAGTCCCCGATGGCTGATAAAGACCCGCGTGCCCCCCTGCGGCAGACGTTCCAGGCGCAGCCGGTAACGATCCTGATAACCGCTGGAACTGAACTTATCGAGCATTTTTGCCAGCCAGTTGCCGGGGACCCGCTCGCGCCGCTCCTGCCAGTTGGTCTCCATCACCCCGACCTGCCGGTCTTCGCGGGTAATCTCGAAGCCCAGCGACTGGAAAAATTCGCGACCGGCATCCCAGACCTGTTCCGGGGCCAGGGTCACTTCCAGCCAGTGCATGTCCCCTTCGCGAACGAAACGGGCCTGCCGGGAAGTGGCGACGACGCGGTCAGTCGCACCAGCGTCCTGCTGGCCCGAATAGCGGGCCTGATCGCCGATCGAGGGGATCTGCATCTGCACGCCCCCCTGCGGCCGGCCGAGTTCAGGGGGCACTTCCAGCGTTCGGGCTTCTTTTTCCTCCGCCTGGGAATAAATCGCCCGGTAATCTTTTTCCGGCGATCCGGCACAGGCGCCGAGGCCCAGGGCCAGCGCCAACACAATCAATTTATAGCCGTAACGGCGCGTCATTTAAGTCAGTCCTCTACTAAGAAAATCAATCAGGCGTCGACCAGGCCCAGCTTGCGCAGCTCGTCATGCACAATAGCCTGATGCTCGGGGGCGAGTACCGTCAGCGGCAGGCGGATCCCGCTCGGAATCAGCCCCATGTCGTACAGGGCCCATTTGACCGGGATTGGATTGGCTTCGAGAAACAGGTTGGTGTGCAGCCCCATCAGCTGATCGTTGAGGCGCGCCGCGGCCTCCCGCTCGCCGGCGATCGCCGCCATGCACATCTCGTGCATCATTTTGGGGGCCACATTGGCCGTCACCGAGATATCGCCGTGGGCACCGGCCAGCATCAGCTCCATGGCGGTGCCATCGTCGCCACTGTAGACCTCGAAATGCGGACCACACTGAGCCAGAATATCGCGGGCCCGTTGCACATCCCCGGTGGCATCCTTGATACCGACAATATTGTCGATGGCCGACAGGCGGGCCACGGTCTCGGGCAGCATATCGACCGCCGTGCGCCCCGGGACGTTGTACAGGATCTGCGGGATCGCCACCGCCTCGGCCACTGCCTTGAAGTGCTGATAGAGCCCTTCCTGGGTCGGTTTGTTGTAGTAGGGCGTCACCAGCAAACAGGCATCCGCGCCGACCTCTTTGGCACAGCGGGTCAGCTCGATGGCTTCACGGGTCGAATTGGAGCCGGTACCGGCGATCACCGGAATCCGGCCACGGGCCTGCTCGACCACCTGTTTGACGACCTGGCAGTGCTCGGTCTCGTCCAGTGTCGCCGATTCACCGGTGGTGCCCACCGCGACAATGGCGTCGGTCTGGTTCTCGACGTGGAACTCCACCAGCGCCGCCAGCGCCGCCTCATCCACCCGGCCATCCTCGTGCATGGGGGTGGCCAGTGCCACCATACTCCCCTGAAACATACCCCTCTCCGCAAAAAACGCTCATGGTACTTGGGCCCACCAGCCCTGACAAGCGGCCCGCCACCGGCCTCAAACCGGGTGTTGCCGCCGAATTTGCCGGTTTACGTGCCCGTCACCGGCAGCCCGGGAATACCGGCGCCACCGAACAGACGGAAAACACCGGTGTCACTGAACAGAAACTCACCACCAGCTGACCCATTTGCCGTGTTTTTTCGCATATTGGTGCTTTCGGTGGTCAACCGACCTGGCTGACAACCTCGCCCTGGCGGGCGAATATTAAGCCACCCTGTAGGCCCATAAAATATAACTGTTCAACAAGCCGGACGAATCCCGGTATTTTCACTCAAATCCCCCCGCATAATACAGGAGTCGGGCATGTCCGAAACGGAAAATGGTATCCGCGAAATCCGCATCAACCCGATAGTGCCCAGCGAATCGGTCCTGATTGCCACCGCGCGCAGTATGCGTCCGCGCAAGGAGGAAGCCCCCGCCCCGCGCGACACCCGCCAGCATGTGGAAACCTGTCCGTTCTGTCGCGGTAACGAGGAAAAAACACCCCCGGAACTCAACCGCTACGAAGAAAACGGTGAATGGATCGTGCGCCTGGTGGAGAACCTCTATCCGGTGCTGGGCGATGACCGCGACAAGGCCGGTCTGGTGTTTGGTCTGCAGCAGGCTATCGACGGCTACGGCCGGCACGAGGTCATCGTCGATCATTACGCCCACGGCATTGCCATTCACGAAATGAGCGAATCCCATCTGGCCACCCTGTTCCGGGCCTACCAGGAACGTTCGGCCGAACTTTATGCCCTGGACGACCGGCTCAAGTACATCCTGATTTTCAAAAACTTCGGCCCCGCCGCCGGCGCCAGCATGGCCCATACCCACAGCCAGCTGATCGCCCTGCCGGTCGTGCCCCAGAATCTGCACGAAGAGGTCGAACACAGCCGTGAATATTACAAAAAACACCACCACTGCATCTTCTGCACCCTGATCGACGAGGCTCTCACCTTCGAGACCACTATCTACGATCGGGACTCGGGCAAGATCGTGCGCCGTATCAATGTCGGCCAGTATGTGGTCGAACGGGGGGAGCGGTTTATCGCCATCAAACCCTTCGCCAGCCGTTATGAATGGGAAATTCACATCCTGCCGCTGGAGCACAACAGCGATTTTCTCGAAACCTCGGCCGAGGACCTGGCGGATCTGGCGCGGGTACTCAAACGCACCATGGCCCGGCTGGACGCGGTCATCGGGGGCGCACAGTACAATTACTTCCTGCATTCGCGACCGCGGGGCGAGGACTACGGCGATTGCCGTGGCAGTTACCACTGGCATCTGGAGATCTGCCCCCGCACCAGCATTCCCTCCGGGTTCGAACTGGGCTCGGGACTGTTCGTCAACACCATCAGTCCCGAAGAGGCCGCCGAGCAACTGCGCACGGTGGCTCTTGACTGAGCGCATTGTCCTTGAATCACCGAAGGCACCGAACCCACTGAAATTGCAGGTAAGGATATAAAAACCGCTTTTCTTTCGGTGCAGTCGGTGCTTTCAGTGTTTTCGGTGGCCCCTTTAACATGATTTGCTCATAACGCCGGCTTGCGGCTACTATAATTTCCAGAGTCGTTTATAAGCAGGGAGAATCAACCCATCATGAGTGACACGGTCAGCCTCGGCAAGAAAGTGCCCGACTTTACCCTCCCGGCCACCGGCGATCAGGACATTTCCCTCTCCGATTTCAAGGGTAAAAACGTGGTGCTCTATTTTTACCCCAAAGACAGCACGCCGGGCTGTACCCGTGAGGGGCAGGCCTTTCGCGATAACCATGCCAAATTCAAGCGTCAGAACACGGTAATCCTGGGCGTATCACGCGACAGCGTCAAAGCACACGAAAACTTCAAAGCTAAACAGGAATTTCCCTTTGAACTGCTCTGTGACAAGGAAGAAACCGTCTGCAAACTGTTCGATGTCATCAAAATGAAAAACATGTACGGCAAAAAGGTACGCGGCATCGAACGCAGCACCTTTTTAATCGATGACAAAGGCAAGCTGCGCCAGGAATGGCGCAAGGTCAAGGTCGATGGCCACGCCGAGGAAGTCCTCGATGCAGTCAAGAAGCTTAATAAACAATAGCAACTGTTCCTGTTTTATGAGCCACTTTGACGACATCCACAAGACTGGAGACTGTTGACCACCGATGTCACTGAACACACCGAAATCACTGAGAAATATTCCAGCAAAATGCTTCACTTTCAGTGTTTTCGGTGTATTCGGTGTATTCGGTGTTTCGGTGGTTACACTTCACAACCGGACTACCGCACTTCATTGTCCAAACCGGTCACCCCTTCATCCCAACAACCAGGTTGTCATTAATTTATGAGTAAACGTCTGTTCGTGGTGGATTCCAATGTGCTGATGCACGATCCTACTTCTTTGTTCCGTTTTCAGGAACACGATGTGTTCGTGCCAATGATGGTGCTCGAAGAGCTGGATAACAATAAAAAGGGCCGTACCGAAGTCGCTCGAAATGCCCGCCAGGCCAGCCGTTTTCTGGACGAATTGCTCTCTGAGGCCAGTCACGAGGAAATCGAACAGGGCTTGCCGCTAAACGCGCGACTGGAATCGCTGGCAAATCAAAAACCGCAAAACGGCGAGGAGCTGGTGGAACAACTGAATGGCAAACTGTTTTTCCAGACCCGCGCCTATCCCGACAGTCTGCCTCATCATCTTCCCGGTAATCTGCCCGATAACAACATCCTTGGCACGGCCCTGGCCCTGCAGGAAAGTCGGCAGGAGCAGCAGGTCACCCTGGTTACCAAAGATATCAACCTGCGTATCAAGGCGGCGGTGGTCGGCATCCACGCCGAGGATTATCGCAACGACCGGGTTCTCGAAGATGTGGACTTGCTGTATACCGGGCATTATCAGCTGGAACAGGCGTTCTGGGATCGCCATGCCCGTGAGATGGAATCCTGGATCGAGGAGGGACGTACGTTCTATCGGCTCAAGGGACCGGATATCGAAAGCTGGTCGCCCAACGAGTTTCTGTTCAGCAATCAGGACAATACTCCGTTTGACGCCATCGTGCGCCGCATCGAAGGCGACGACGGCGCCGTCATAGAAACGGTTCGCGATTACCGTAATCCCAAGCATGCCGTGTGGGGTATCAGTGCCCGCAATCGCGAACAGAACTATGCGCTCAACCTGTTGATGGATCCGGAAATCGACTTTGTCAGTCTGCTCGGCATGGCCGGTACCGGCAAGACCCTGCTGACCCTGGCCGCCGGCCTGGAACAGACGCTGGAGCAAAAACGCTACAACGAGATCATCATGACCCGGGTCACCGTCCCGGTGGGCGAGGATATCGGCTACCTGCCCGGCACCGAAGAAGAGAAAATGACGCCCTGGATGGGGGCTTTAATGGACAATCTCGAAGTGCTGACCAACACCGAATTCGGTGGCGAATGGGGACGTCAGGCCACCAACGATCTGCTCAGCAAGCGCATCAAGATTCGCTCGGTGAACTTCATGCGGGGCCGGACTTTCCTGAATCGCTACATCATCATCGACGAGGCGCAGAACCTGACCTCCAAACAGCTCAAGACCCTGATCACCCGCGCCGGCCCGGGCACCAAGGTGATCTGCCTGGGCAACATCGCCCAGATCGACACCCCCTACCTGACCGAAACCACCTCCGGCCTGACCTACGTGGTCGATCGCTTCAAAAGCTGGGAACACAGCGGCCACATCACCCTGGTCCGCGGCGAACGCTCGCGCCTGGCTGACTACTCATCGGAAGTACTCTAGATATACCGTTGGAAAAAACGCAAAGGTCGCAAAGGCGCAAAGAACGCAAAGGAAATGAATACATCAGAGGTGTCAGCCCGCAGGCCAGACAAAACGCCATGGTGTACGGGGATATTCTCCGGTTTTAAATGCCCGATATCGCTTTGCCTTATCGGGTCTACGACTCTAGATATATCATTGAAAAAAATGTTTATGCCCGTTGTATGGGTGCAATGATCGCAAAGCCGCCAAGAAGTCTTTTATAAAGTTTTTAGAATATAAGAGTTTTGGCGGCTGATTACGAAAGATATACCCCGGGGTAAATTCAAAAATCAATAACTTTGCGTCCTCCGCGCCTTTGCGACCTTTGCGTTACTTCCACAACACCCTCACTGCTGGGTTTGCTGGGCCTGTTGCTCGCGTTGTTCTTCTTCCTGGTGGATGCGTTCGGAGGCGCGGGGCCAGGCGCTGAGGGAGGCCTTGACCAGGGTGGCCAGCGGGATGGCGAAGAAGACGCCCCAGAAGCCCCACAGTCCGCCGAACACCAGCACGCTGACGATGATGGCGATGGGATGCAGGTTGACGACTTCGGAGAACAGCAGTGGTACCAGTACATTACCGTCCAGGGCCTGGATAATGCCGTAGGCGACGACGACCCAGACAAAGTCGGGGCCCACGCCCCATTGCATGTAAGCCACCAGCGCCACCGGGATCGTCACCACCGTGGCGCCGATGTAAGGCACCACCACCGAGATCCCGACCAGGGCTGACAGCAGAATGGAATACTTGAGTTCCAGCAGTTCGAACGTCACATAGGTGGTGATGCCGACGATCAGAATTTCCCAGAACTTGCCACGCACATAATTGCCCAGCTGCTGATCCATTTCGGCCCAGACCTGGTTGGCCAGCGCCCGTTCCTTGGGCAGGAAACTGGTGGCCCAGGCAACGATGGGCTTCTTGTCCTTGAGAAAAAAGAACACCATCAGCGGCACCAGCACCGCGTAGACCATCAACACCACCAGATTGGTGAGTGAGGCCAGTGACAGGGTCACGATTTTCTGTCCCAGCATGGCCACTTCCCGGTTGACCAGCTGGGTCAGGTCCTTGACCTGCTCCTCGGAGATAAAGGTATAGTATTCCGGCAACTTGAGCAGGCTCTGCTGCAAGCGATAGAAATGTCGGGGCAGTTCCTGAATCAGCTCCTGTAACTGCGAGGTAATGACCGGCGCCACCCCCAGAAACAGGAAGAATAAAAAGATCAAAAACACGATAAAGACCAGAACGACCGCCCAGAAACGCGGGATTCGGTGATCTTCCAGTTTGCGGACAATGCCCTCCAGCAAATAGGCAATGACCACGGCGGCCAGCACAGGGGCGAGCATGTTGCCCAGGGTCAGGATCACGGTAAAGCCGATGATCAGAATGAACGCCAGCAGCACCGCCTGGGGATCGGAAAAATAACGGTTGTACCAGTTTTTGAGCAGTTCCAGCATGCGGCTTATTCTTCTTTGTTGAGCGACTGATAATGGCGCTCGAAAATGCGCTCCAGTTCATCAATCACTTCGACCGCATCGCGCCCGCGCATCATGTGTTCGGTGACCAGTCCGGCGGTCTCGTGCAGCAGCTTGTCCTTGTTCAGCATCGGATAGGTGCGGGAGAGGCGCTTGATGGCCGCGATCACGGTTTCATTGTCCGGGCGGGGCAGATTCAGGGGCTCATCGGTTACCGGCAAGCTCACGGCATGGCGCTGCACCAGAAATTCGGCGAAATCCAGCAGATTTTGCCGTGCCTCGTCAGGTAACTGATAAAAACAGTCAAGTAGTTGATTTTCGGGCTTACTCACCGATCGGTCCCGTGTTGAGAGTCACAGACCGATGATAAATCAATGTGGGTGGGACTTGCAGTAGGCGCGGGCGAAACTGAGCAACTCATCCATCGCCCGAATCTTGAATTTCTGCTTTTGATGAACGAAGGAAAAGGGTCGTTCCACCGGGGGATCCAGCTTGACCGCCACCAGGGTCCCCAGCTTGAGCTCTTTTTCGATCGTTGCGCTGGAGAGCACCGACACGCCCATGCCGGCCTCGACCGCGCCCTTGATCGCCTCCAGACTGCCCAGCTCCATGGACAGATTCAGGTCGGTGGCATGGATCCCGGCGCGGGTCATACTCTCCAGCATCACCTCGCGGGTCCCGGAGCCCTCTTCGCGGCAGATAAAGGGATAATCGGCAATTTGCTTGACCGGCACCACGTCCTGCTGCGCCAGAGGGTGTTCAGGCGGCACGATCAGCACCAGCTTGTCGGTGCGACACTCCTCGACCACCAGGTTCTTGTTGGTGACCGGCGCCTCGACCACGCCCAGGTCGATAGCGTTGTTCTCCACCATGCTGACAATACCATCGGTATTGGCCACGCGCAGGCGGATGGTGACATCGGGATACTGCTTTTTGAAATCGCGCAGCAGCTCGGGCAGCATGTATTCGGCGATGGTTGAACTGGCACCGATGATCAGTACCCCGCTGACATCTCCGGTCAGCTCACGCACCGCGTTGTCCATTTCAGCATACAACTCGAAGATCCGGTTGGCACACTCATACACGCGCTGCCCCGCATCGGTCAGACTGATGCGGTTGTGGGTACGATCAAACAGGCGGGTATTGAACTGCTCTTCCAGCTGGCGCACCTGAAAAGTCACTGCCGGCTGGGTCATGTGCAATTCCTCGGCCGCCTTGGTGAAGCTCAGCAACCGGGCCACGGTCTGAAATACCTGTAATCGTCTGTCCGCCATCCGTCCTCTCGGGCACTACCGCGATAATAATCTTTATCTATGTATGCATCGGTAAAACTAAGGGACGAAATGGTAGCAAGTCTGGCGGCAAAACAAAACGCATTTTTGCCGCCAGAGGACGTTTTAACCTGCTGAATTTCAGGATTTTTCGCCCGTACTAGGCTTCCATGCGTTTGTACATGAAGGCGTAGTACAGCACCGGAATCACTACCAGGGTGAGCAGGGTCGAGACCAGAATCCCGAAGATCAGCGACAGAGCCAGTCCGCTGAAGATGGGATCATCCAGGATAAACATGGCACCGAGCATCGCCGCCAGCCCGGTCAGGGCAATCGGCTTGGCCCGCACCGCCCCCGAGCGCAACACCGCGTCCTGGAATGGCACACCGGCGGCCACCTCCTGATTGATGAAATCCACCAGCAGGATCGAGTTGCGCACAATGATCCCCGCCAGGGCGATCATGCCGATCATGGAGGTGGCGGTGAACTGGGCGCCCCACAGGGCGTGGCCCGGCATCACGCCGATGAGCGTCAGCGGAATCGGCGCCATGATGATCAGCGGCACCAGATAAGAGCGGAACTGCCCCACCACCAGCAGATAAATCAACAGCAACCCAACCGAATAGGCGATGCCCATGTCGCGGAAGGTCTCGTAGGTCACCTGCCACTCACCGTCCCACTTGATGCCGTACTGATAAGGGTTGTCGGGCTGACTGATCAAAAACTGGTTGAGCGGCCGACCCTGGCCGATATCCAGCTCGTCCAGGCTGCCGTAGATATCGAACATCGCATACAGGGGGCTGTCGAGCTGGCCGGCCGCATCGCCGTTAACAAACACCACCGGCAGCAGATCCTTGTGATAAATGGCATGTTCGCGACGGGTCGGCACGATCTCGACAAAGTCGGACAACGGCACCAGATTGCCCTCGCGGCTGCGAATCGGCAGCAGCATCAGGCTGTCGAGCCGCGCCTTGTCGGCCACCTTGAATTCCAGCCGGATCGGCAGCGGGTACTTGAGATTCCCCGGGTGCAGATAACTGGCATCTTCGCCACTGAGCGCCGCCGACAGAGCGGTCACCACCGACTGTTGACTGATACCGAGCAGCGCGGCCTTTTGCTGATCGACCCGCAGGATGTATTTGGGCGACTGGACCTCGATGCTGTCATCCACGTCGACCACATCCGGGGTCTGTTCAAACACCTCGCGTATCTGCTTGGCCACGCGGATCTGGCCCTCGTAATCCAGCCCGTAGACTTCCGCCACCAGCGGCGACATCACCGGCGGGCCGGGCGGGACCTCCACCACCTTGACGTTGGCGTCATAGCGCCGTCCGATCTCCTGCAGGGGGCCGCGCACGGCCTGTGCGATCTCATGACTCTTGCGATCCCGTTTGTCCTTGTCGACCAGATTGACCTGAATGTCCCCGACATTGGCCCCTTCGCGCAGATAATACTGGCGCACCAGGCCGTTGAAATTGATCGGCGAGGCATTGCCGGCATAGATCTGGTAATCGGTCACCTCGGGTACACCGGCCAGATAACGGCCCAGTTCACCCAGGACCCGATCGGTGCGCTCCACGCTCACGCCCTCGGGCATATCCACCACCACCTGGAATTCGGATTTGTTATCAAACGGCAGCATTTTCATGACCACCAGTTTGAACCCGACCAGACTGACCGACAGGACAATCAGCGCCATGATCACATAGAACAGTTTGCGGCGCCGCGACTTGCCCTGCTCGCGATTCATAAACGGCGCGAGATATTTTTTGAACAGCCCGTGCAGATACTCGGTAACCCGATCTTCACTGGCGTCATGCGAGGTGACGTGCTGGCGCCCCAGTACTTTGTTGGCCATCCACGGTGTCACCACAAAGGCGATGATCAGCGAGATCAACATCCCGATACTGGCATTGATAGGGATGGGACTCATGTAGGGCCCCATCAGGCCGGTCACAAACGCCATGGGTAGCAGCGCAGCGATGACGGTAAAAGTGGCCAGGATGGTCGGCCCGCCCACTTCATCCACGGCCACGGGGATCGCCTCCAGCAATTTCTTGCCACCCATCTGCATATGCCGGTGAATATTCTCCACCACCACGATGGCATCGTCGACCAGTATCCCGATAGAGAAGATCAGCGCGAACAACGAAACACGGTTGAGGGTAAAGCCCCAGGCCCAGGAGGCGAACAGGGTTATGGCCAGCGTGATCACCACCGCGGCGCCGACGATCAACGCCTCGCGCCAACCCAGTGCCAGCAGGACCAGCAAGACCACCGAGGCGGTGGCGAAGACCAGCTTGGTGATCAGGGTCATGGCCTTGTCATTGGCGGTCTTGCCGTAATCACGGGTGACGGTGACATTGACCCCGTCGGGAATAAAAATACCCTTGATCTGTTCCACCCGCTCGATCACATTCTCGGCAATATTGACCGCGTTGGTGCCCGGCTGCTTGGCTATGGCGAGTGTCACGGCCGGAAACTCGCCCTGCACGCCGATCCCCTTGTCCGTTGCCGACGGGCCGGTGCCCAGACGCACATAGTGTTCGGGTTGATCCGGCCCGCGCCGAACAGTCGCCACATCGCGCAGGTAAACCGGTTTGCCCTCATGGACGCCAACGATCAGATCCTTCACCTCGGCCTCACTGCTCAGAAAGGTCCCGGTCTGGACCGGGATTTCCTGGTTCTCATTGACCAGATAACCGGACGGCCGGGTCGCGTTACTCTGTTGCAGGGCGTGACGCAGATCGGAGACCGCCAGGTTATAGGCGGCCAGGCTGGCGGGATCGAATTGCACATGCACCACCTGATCCGGCCCACCGATGGTGTAAATATCCCGGGTGCCCTTGACGCGCTTGAGTTCCGATTCGATCGAATGGGCGACCTTGCCCAGATCCTCGCCGCTGTAACGGTCGTCTTCGCTCCACAGGGTCAGGGAGACGATGGGCACATCGTCGATGCCCTTGGGCTTGATGATCGGCTGGGCCACACCGAGGCCCGGCGGTAGCCAGTCCTGCTTGGAATACAGCGCGTTATACAGGCGCACGATCGCCTGGGTGCGATCCTCGCCTACTTTAAACTGCACGGTAATGGTCGACATGCCGGGGCGCGAGACCGAATAGACATGCTTGAGTCCTTCCAGCTCGGAGAGAATCTGTTCCGCCGGGGTACTGACCAGCTCCTCGACCTCCTTGGCCGCGGCGCCGGGAAAACCGATAAAGACATTGGCGAAGGTGACATTGATCTGCGGCTCTTCCTCACGGGGCGTCACCATCACCGCAAACACCCCGAGCAAAAAGCCGACCAGCGCCAGCAGCGGAGTAATTTCCGAGGTCAGAAACTTCCGGGCCAGCGAACCTGAGACACCCAGCTTATCGCTCATTGTGTGTCACCCGTCCACTGTTCCTTGTAGGCCGCCGTGGCCCGGATCGGATCCAGCGCCACCCGCTCGCCTGCGGCCAGACCGGCCAGAACCTCGACCATGCCGTCGGCGAAGTGCTCGCCGGTGCGAATCTGACGCAGTTGCAGCTGTTCCTGCTCATCGAGCACGTACACCCCGGTCACTTCGCTGCGATGCACAATCGCCCCGGCTGGAATCACCAGTCGCTGTGTCTCATCCACCACAAAAGCGACTTTCGCAAACATACCGGGATAAATGCCATGCTCGCCCTCGGGCAAGCGCACACGCACATTAAAGGTGTGACTTTGCGGATTGGCATACGGTGAAATGCGTAACGTCTCGCCGGGAACACTGGTTTGGCCATTGGCGTCGAGTAACACCCGTGCCTGCTGACGTTCGCGGACCACGCGCACCATATCCTGCGGAATATCCACCGAAACACGCAGCAGCTCCAGGGAAATGCCGGTAAATAGCGGTTGTCCGACGTTGGCCAGCTCACCGACCTCCACATGGCGCTTGACCACGATGCCGCTGTAGGGTGCCCGGACACGGGTATTCTCCAGCTCCTCGGAGGCCAGCTCAAAAGCCGCCCGGGTCGACTTCAGGCGTGCCTCGGCCTTGTCGAGTGCCGACTTGGCCACCAGCTGTTTCTCGTAGATATCCTGGACCCGTTCGAATTCGGCGCGCGCTTCGTCGTAATTGGCCTTGGCCGCGTTATAGCGTGCCCGCTGATCCTTGTCGCGGAAGCGCAGTAATATCGCATCCTTTTCCACGTAATCATCAACATCATAATTGATCTCGACCACGCGGCCGGAGGTCTGGGCGGAGACCGTCGCCTCGTGCACGGCCTCGACCTTGCCATCGAGGACCCGCTCCAGGGGCCGGCTCTGCAAGGTCGCCGCCGCGGAGTCCAGTTGCGCCGCGCCGGCCACGGGAAGCCCGCCGATAACCAGACTCACGATCAGGACAGATTGGGATAATGCGGACCGCATGGGCTGCTCCTCGCAGAAAGTTCGATGCGGTAATCATATCAACATCCGCCGGGCAGGGAACCCCTCTTGCTCAGGGACGAGTGACGAGGGGCGAGTGACGAGGTAAAAACAGGCGTAACGCAGGGTTAGGGTTTGCGCTTATCGCAAACAGTTCTTTGTGGTTTGCAATCCGTTGGTTTATTGCAGTCGGAAGTCGCTGACCAGCTGGTGGAGGCTGTCGGCCATGCGCGAGACTTCCTGGCTGACGCCGGTCAGCTGTGCGGTGCGTTCGCTGCTGTGCACGCTGGCATCGTTGATTTGCACGATTTGCTGGTTGACCTCTTCGATGACCGTACTCTGATCTTTGGCGGCATGCGAGATCTGCTGGCTCATCTCGGCTATCTGCCCAATCGAGGCGGCGATCTCGGACAGGGCACTGGCCGCCTGTTCGCTCAGCCCCGCGCCACGCCGGGCCAGCTTGCCACTGCTGGACATCACGTTCACCGCGTCCCGGGTACCGGCCTGCAGGCGTTCGATCATGGCGCGAATCTCTTCGGTGGACTGCTGGGTACGCGTGGCCAGGGTGCGAACTTCATCGGCGACCACGGCAAAGCCCCGCCCCTGTTCGCCGGCGCGCGCCGCCTCGATCGCGGCATTGAGCGCCAGCAGATTGGTCTGTTCGGCAATCCCGGTGATCACCGTCAAAACGTTCCCGATGTTATCGCTTTCCTGTTCCAGGTGACCGATCGTGGTGTTGGCCTGTTCCACATTGCGCACCAGGGTGTCGACCGCCTGTTTGGCCTCCCCGACCACTTCCCGGCCGGTACGGCCCTGCTCATCGGCCTGGCTGGCGGCACTGGCCGCGTCTCCCGCATGGCCCACCACTTGCTGGGCACTGGTCGCCATCTCGTTAATCGCGGTGGCAACCTGTTCCACCATGGTGCGCTGAGTCTGGATCTCGCTCGCATTGGTGTCCATCACGACCGACATATTATTGGCCGCCCCGTTGAGGGATTCGGCCTCATTGTGCAGGTTCTGAAGAATATGGCGCAGGTTATCGATCATGGTGTTAATGCTGGTGACAATCTCGCCCACCACATCATGACTTTCGATCGTGCAATTGTGGCTGAGATCCTTTTCACTGACAGACCGGGCCAGAACCGATACCTGACGTAGCTTGCTCAGCAGGATCCAGCGGACCAGATAATAATTGACGATACCGATCGAGGTACCGGCCAGGATGCAGCCCAGTACAAACCAGACATACATACCCGGTTTCCACTCGACAAAAAACTCCGCATAAAACGGAAAAATCAGCGCCACCGCTAACCCGAAGGTCAAAAAGGAAACAAACAGCCGCCGCAAAATGCTGGGGCGTGCACGCATAGGGGTTCGCATAGGACCTCACCTGTACCGGGGCGCGGCAAGAGCGCGCCGCATCAGTCATTACACCAAGTTGACAGCTTATCGGCCCGCTTCGGGCGAAACTTGATGCCCCGGGTGAGCCGGGGCTATTCCGTATCCTCCCCGCACCCGGATCCGGTACAATACCGGCTTCTGAATAGAAACGATTTCCCGGAGAAAGGTAGACCGATGGCTCAATACATCTACACCATGAACCGCGTCAGCAAGGTAGTCCCGCCCAAGCGCACGATCCTCAAGGACATCTCCCTGTCCTTTTTCCCCGGCGCCAAGATCGGCGTGCTGGGACTCAACGGCGCGGGCAAATCGACACTGCTGCGCATCATGGCCGGACTCGACACCGAGATCGAGGGCGAGGCCCGTCCGCAACCGGGGATTAACATCGGTTACCTGTCCCAGGAGCCGGAGCTGGACGACACCAAAACCGTGCGCGAGAACGTGGAAGGTGCCCTGCAGCATATCAAGGACGCCCAGGCCCGGCTGGAAGAAATCTACGCTGCCTACGCCGAACCGGACGCCGACTTCGACGCCCTGGCCGCCGAGCAGGGGGAACTGGAAAATCTGCTCCAGGCCACCGATGGTCACAACCTGGAGCGGACCCTGGAGATCGCCGCCGACGCTCTGCGCCTGCCCCCCTGGGACGCCGAGGTCAGCAAACTCTCCGGCGGCGAGCGGCGTCGCGTGGCACTGTGCAAATTGCTGCTCTCCAAACCCGACATGCTGCTGCTGGATGAGCCCACCAACCACCTGGATGCCGAGTCGGTCGCCTGGCTGGAACGCTTCTTACATGAATACAGCGGCACCGTGGTAGCGGTAACCCATGACCGCTATTTCCTCGACAATGTGGCCGGCTGGATCCTGGAACTGGATCGAGGCGAAGGCATTCCCTGGCAGGGCAACTACTCCTCCTGGCTGGAACAAAAAGAAAAGCGGCTGGAGATGGAAGAGAAGCAGGAGCAGTCACGCATCAAGACCATCAAGAGCGAACTGGAGTGGGTCCGCACCAATCCCAAGGGGCGCCAGGCCAAGAGCAAGGCGCGCCTGGCTCGCTTCGAGGAGCTCTCATCAAAGGATTACCAGAAGCGTAACGAAACCAACGAGCTGTTTATTCCGCCCGGCCCCCGCCTGGGGGATCTGGTGGTCGAGGCCAATCACATTCGCAAGGGCTTCGACGACAAGCTGCTGGTGGACGATCTGAGCTTCAACCTGCCGCCCGGCGGCATCGTCGGAATCATCGGCCCCAACGGCGCCGGCAAGACCACCCTGTTTCGTATGCTGGTGGGGCAGGAACAGCCCGATGACGGCGAACTGCGCATCGGCGACACCGTACAACTGGCCTACGTGGATCAAAGCCGCGACAGTCTGGATGGCAGCAAGACTGTCTGGGAGGAGATCTCCGACGGCCAGGACATCATGAGCGTGGGTGATTTCGAGATTAACTCCCGCGCCTATGTCGGCCGCTTCAACTTTCGCGGCAGTGATCAGCAAAAACGGGTTGGCGATCTCTCCGGCGGCGAACGCAACCGGGTGCATCTGGCCAAGCTACTCAAAAGCGGCGGCAACGTCCTGCTGCTGGACGAACCGACCAACGATCTCGACGTGGAAACCCTGCGTGCACTGGAACAGGCCCTGCTCGAATTTCCCGGTTGTGCGGTGGTCATCTCGCATGATCGCTGGTTCCTGGATCGCATCGCCACCCATATGCTGGCCTTCGAAGGCGACAGTCAGGTCACCTGGTTTGAAGGCAATTACGCCGATTATGAAGAAGATCGCAAACGCCGGCTCGGCGATGACGCGCAGCCCCACCGAATCAAATATAAAAGTCTCGACAAATAACAAGCACGCCGGTGGCAAGCCACCGGCTTTTTCTATGCGCCCCACTGGCGGGGATGATAATCCTCGGCCAGAATATTCAGCTCATCCTCGAACTCGTCAAACGGGCCACTGGCATCATTGGGCTCGGCAATGGCAATGACCGCCAGTTCGTTCCAGATATCCATATCCAGCTCTTCCACATCCCCGTCATAAAACTGGATTTCGATGCTGTCCTCGTCACTCGCCACAACTTCGAAAATCCTGTCATCAACATCCCGGTACCACTGGCCCACAACAGGCTCAATTTGATTTTCTCGCATACGCCCTCCACCCGGACCAGTGCCGGCCGGGAATGATGCTGGATGGTTTGCGGCACAGGCCGCCAATAATACAGTAGCAGCAGGTCGGTAAATGTCACCCCCGGAGCGACAAACGGAAGTTTATGCTCATTTTGTCACAGCCATTCAATATGGCGCGTGGTTTATGACTGACTATAACAACAAAAAAGGCCTTTCATCTCTGAAAGGCCTTGAAGTTTACTGGCTGAGTCGTTGAATCGCCGGACTATTCAAGATCGCCGGTATTTTCCATGTCACCGGTGTTTTCCATCTCGGCAGCAGCAGGCTCTTTGGACTCGGCAACATAGTCAAAGCTGTCTTCGGCAATCACCTCATTGGCCGCATTGACCACACTGACACGCCACTCACCGGTCCAGTCCGGCACAAACCGCTTGCTGGACCAGACCCGCCAGCGCGGTCCCTTGACGTCAAATTCCACTTCGGCCATGACTTCGCCCTGATATTCCCAGCGATGCCTGGCGGTCTGACCTTCCATGTCACGCAGTTCGGTGAAGTAATAAACTTCCTGGGTGTCATTTTCCAGCTGGGCGACATTGTCCACCGGTTCACGATCCTCGATCCGGGTAGTGAATGCCGAGCGCATGACACTGCCGGAAGAAAAACCGCTCTGCTCCATCGCCGCGGTCTGAGCTTCGCTGGCCTGTTCCGGGCTGGCCTGCTCCTGTTCCTGCTCGGCCGGGATGTAAGGCATGCTGTCCTGTTCGTCCACCGCGTCATCGGCGGCGACCAGCTGGCCGCTGGCAAGCAGCAGGGCCAGGGTGAATCCGTAATATGCTTTCATGGTTTCGCTCCCCTTGAGTCGGTATGCATGAATTATTAGGCCGCCTATATAACGGCGTTTTGACAAAGAGTTCTGTGAGCTTAATCACAGCCTCTCATGCTCTGGTGTGACCGGCTTTGCAGCCTGTAAAAAAACCAAAAGCGATTGCTAAATAAGCGTTCCGAATACCCGTCCATTTTACTGAGCAGCCTGGTTCAAGGAGCAACGCGACGGTTCCAGGTCTTGCTTGCCTGCCTGTCCGGCCTGCTGTCACAGTGCATTGGGGACAGGCCCACCGTCCAGATAACCGGCAATGTTATCCGCCACCTGATCGAGTAGCCGCTGACGCGCCCCCCGGCTGGCCCAGGCAATATGCGGCGTCACGATCAGGTTATCCAGTTGCGCCGCTAGTAACGGATTATCCGCTGCCGGCGGTTCCTGCGCCAACACGTCCACACCGGCGCCACCGAGGTGGCCTTCCCGCAGCGCTTCATATAACGCCGACTCATCCACAATGCCGCCCCGGGCGGTATTGATCAACAGGGCGCCGGGTTTCATCAGGGCCAACTGTTCGGCGCCGATAAGATGGCGGGTTTCTTCGCTCAGCGGGCAATGCAAGGAGACAACATCCGCCTTTTGCAACAGTTCCGTCAGTGCCAGCCGGCCGGTACGCTGATCGTGTGCATTGCGTCGCGCGATCAGGCAATGCATCCCGAACGCCTCCCCCATGCGGGCCACGGCCTGGCCCAGTTCGCCGTAACCGATGATCCCGAGTCTCTTTTCCTGCAACTCGTCGACGGGATAGTCGAGCAGACAAAAATGCCAACTCTGCTGCCAGCGTCCGTCCCGCACTGCCGCACGATAGGCTGGCAGCTGGCGCAACAGGGCGAGAATCAACATGAACACATGTTGCACCACCGACGGGGTGGCATAACCGGTCACGTTGCACACCTGAATGTTTAGCCGGCGGGCCGCGTCCAGGTCCACATTGTTGACCCCGGTAGCCGCCACCGCGATCAGTTTCAGGTCCGGTAACCGCGCAAGCTGCGCGGCATCCAGTACCACCTTGTTGGTCACCACCACCTCGGCCCCTTGCAAACGCGCCACGACCGCCTCGGATCCGGTGAACGCATGATAATGCCAGTCGATAGGTAACGCGTTAATGGCCGAAAAATCGAGATCGCCGCGCGTCCCCGCCCCGGCCACCAGACTGCCTGTATCCAGAAAAACCCCGTGCATATCCCGCTCCCGTGCGGCTGCGATAATGTACCGAGTATATTTGCCACTTTTGCCGACGCGCAAACTCCGGGATAATCCCCGCTACACTCATTAACAAGGTTTGGCGCATGGCTTTCAAAGGCACGCCCGGTTTCACCCACGATCAACCCGATCAGATCGGCATTCTACTGACCAACCTTGGTACGCCCGACGCGCCGGATACGGCCGCGGTGCGCCGTTATCTGGCCGAGTTTCTCGCCGATCCGCGCATCGTGGAGATGCCCCGCTGGCTGTGGCGAATCATTCTGCACGGGGTGATCCTGCGCATTCGCCCGCCAAGAGTCGCCCATGCCTACGCCAGTGTCTGGCGCGAGGACGGCTCACCGCTGCTGGCCTACACCCGCAAGCAGGCACAGGCACTGGAACCGATACTGGAAACGAAATTTCAACAACCACTTAAAGTGGCTATCGGAATGCGTTATGGCAATCCGTCGCTGGCCGACGGCCTGGCCGAACTGCAGGCCGCCGGGGTGCGTCGAATTCTGGTGCTGCCGCTCTATCCACAATATTCGGCCACCACCACTGCCTCGACCTTCGACGCCATCGCCGACGAGCTGAAGACCTGGCGCTGGCTACCGGAACTGCAGATGCTGACCAGCTACCACGATCATCCCGGCTATATCGGCGCCCTGGTCGACAGTATCCGGCAATACCAGCAAGAACACGGCACACCACAAAAACTGCTGTTCTCCTTCCACGGTCTGCCCAAACGTTATCTGCTGGCCGGCGATCCCT
>CAYOOC010000045.1:20080-25178 GCA_964405505.1 uncultured Thiohalophilus sp. | reverse complement strand
CTGCCATCTGCCATCTGCCATCTGCCATCTGCCATCTGCCATCTGCCATCTGCCAACTGCCAACTACGCCTGTTTGCCGTACAGCCGCTGATAAAGCCCGCCGGCATCGATCAACTCTTCGTGCGAGCCGTGTTCGATGATATGCCCGTCCTCGAACACATACACCCGATCGGCCTGACGCACGGCGCTGAGTCGATGGGCGATGATCAACGTGGTCCGTTCCTGCAGATAGTCGTGCAGGGCCCGGTGCAATCGCGCTTCGGTATCGGTATCCAGGGCCGAGGTGGCTTCATCCAGAATGACGATCTTCGGGTTGGCCAGGATCATGCGGGCGATGGCCAGACGTTGCTGCTGACCACCGGAGAGGCGCACACCCTGGCGGCCGATCAGGGTGTCCAGCTTGTGCGGCATGTGCGCAACAATGTCTTCGAGCTGGGCGATGCGCAGTGCCTGCCAGAGTTGCGCATCGTCCTGTTCGTCACCCAGGGTCAGGTTATGGCGCACCGTGTCGTTGAACATGGCCGGATGCTGCAATACCGTCACGACATTCTCACGCACCACGTCCAGGCCAATTCGCGTTATCGGCACGTCGTCGAAATAGAGCATGCCGCTGTCAAAGGGATAGATGCCGAGCAGCACCTGCACCAGCGTGGATTTGCCGCCGCCACTGGCGCCGACCAGGGCGATCTTCTCGCCCGGTTTGACGTCGAGCGAAACATGGCGCAACACCGGTTCGTTATCGCCATAGGCAAAACTGATGTCGTCCAGTCGAATGCCGGTGGTGACCCTGTTGGCAAACGGATTTTCATGATGGGGATAGCGCGGTTCCAGGCGCAGGTCCAGCATGGTGTTGATGCGTTGCAGGGCCGCCTTGGCTGAATAAAACGCATACTGCAGGTTCAACAGTTCCTGCACCGGTGTCATCATGAACCACAGATAACCGAACACCGCCATCATCTGGCCGATAGTCAGATCCGAGAACACCACCATCAGCATGCCGATGGCGCGAAAGCTGTCAAAGCCTACCAGGAATACGCCGAACGAGAGTCGACTGGCGGCATCGGATTTCCAGGAATAGTCGGCCGAGTGGCTTTTCACCCGGCGCGCCGCGTCGATGACCCGCCCCAGGTAATGGCGCTCGCGATTACTGGCGCGAATCTGGCGCACCGCGTCGAGCGTTTCCACCAGCGATTCCTGAAACAATTCAAACGCCTTGTTCTCGCGCTTTTTGAGCGTTTTGACTTTCTTGCCCAGTGTCACGGTGAAATAGATCACCAGCGGATTGAGAAACAGAATAAACAGGGCCAGTTGCCAGTGCAGCCAGAGCAATACCGCCGTGACGCCGATCAACGACAGACCGGCAATCAGGGTCTTGCTGATCGACTGGCCGATGAACTCGTCGATGGCATTGAGGTCGGTGACAAAATAGGAGGCCACCGTGCCACTGCCGAGAGTTTCATACTCGGCCATGGAAATGCGCTGCAGGCGATTTAACAGCGCGCGGCGAATGCGATACACCACATCCTTGGCGACCAGGGTGAACTGGCGGGTCTGCCAGACCGTGAACATGATCGAACCCAGGCGCAGCAATACGGTCACCAGCAGAATGAACAGAATATACAGTACCGGGCCGTGCCAGCCCGACGGAAACAGCTCCTGCATAAAGCCGACCAGCGGGCCGGGCTGCTCCAGCAACACCTCGTCAACCAGCAGCGGCATCATCAACGGAATGGGCACGCTGGCAAGCACCGCAATCACGGTAATGAGGTTGGCCTTGATCAGCTCGCGCCGGTGGCGCAGCGTTTCATTCAGAATGTAGGACCAGCCATAGCCCTGCACCGGCGCCGACGCGCCGGCGTCGTCAACCGGCACCGGCCGGGTTGAAGTGGGGGTGGCCATAGGGCGGAATCAGGATATAGTGCGTCAGCGGCCAGATGACTACTGGGGCGTCAGCTGGTTGAGCTCATCGAGAATGTTCAGCACCAGTTGTTCGCCGCTCGGCCCCATCCCCTTGCACAGCACGTCGGGGTCCCGCTCGCCCTGCAACAGGCGATTGATAATACCACCCAGCTGGCGCATGTCGCCGGGGACCTGGATCATGTATTCGGCCATGTTGGCCAGCGCCTGTAATGCCTCGCTGTTACCGTGGTTGGCGGCGTGGATCATCTGCGCCAGGCCGGGGGCGGCGATGGTCGGATCGGCCTGCACCTCGGGATCGGGCAGGGTCTCGGGGTTTTGCAGGCCCTGCAGGATGGCCTGGACGATCACCTGATCTTCCTCATCCAGGTTGAGCAACAGCGATTCGTCACGTTGCCCCTGTAAAATGGATTCGATGCGGTCCACCAGCGCATGCCAGTTCTGTTCCCGGGCCATTTGTAACATGGGTTCCAGCCGCTGCCGCTCCTCGGCATTGAGGCAGGCCTTGACCACCTGCTGGATGAGCGGGGCGTGGGTTTGTCGAATCTGTTGATCGCGTTCTGATATACTCATTGCATCTACTCCGGAAAAGCGAACCGCTATTGTTTCCAATATCCGGGTCAGGATCAAATCGGCTGCCGGGCAGGGCGGAAGCAATAATTAAAAAGGGGGTTCAATGGCGAGCAGGGAAATTACCTGGGTCGGAATCGGCTGGCGCTTTCTGGCGGCACTGGTGCTGGTCTTCTGCACCTATAACCCGGAAGGCTATTCCTTCGTCCACTGGGCGGCCAATACCGCGCAGGGACCGCTGGCACTGAAGATCTTTGTCGGCATTTTACTGGTTATCGGCTGGACGATTTTTATTCGCGCCACGCTCGGCTCGCTGGGCGGTTTCGGCATGCTGCTGGTGGTGGCGCTGTTCGCCTCAATGCTGTGGCTGCTGAGGGAATGGGGCGTGATCCCGCGTGGTTCGTTTGACACCGTGGCCTACATGGTCCTGTTTGTCATCAGTGCCCTGCTGGCCGTGGGCATGACCTGGTCGCACATCCGCCGGCGCCTGAGCGGCCAGTTCGATATCGATGATGTCGAGGACTGAGCCATTGCGCCAGAGCAGGGGCCGATAAGATGGCGAAAAAGCCGGAATTTTATGTCAGCGTGGACATCGAGGCCGATGGCCCGATTCCCGGTCCCCATTCGATGCTGAGCATCGGCGCCGTTGCCTATGACGAGGCCGGCGAGGAGATCGCGCACTACAGCGCCAATCTCGACACGCTGGAAGACGCCACCGCTCACCCGCGCATGGAAGCCTGGTGGCAACACTTCCCCGAAGCCTGGGCCGCCTGCCGGGAAAACACCCGTCCGCCGCAGGAGGTGATGCACGAATTCGCCGACTGGCTCGAGGAACTGCCGGGCAACCCCATCTTCACCGCCTGGCCCGCGACCTGGGATTTTATGTGGATCTACTGGTACCTGTTGCGCTTTACCGACCGCCGTGCCTTCGGCGAGCACGGCATCGACATGCGCTCCTATGCCATGGGCATGCGTAAGCGGCCGTTTCGCGAATGCGGCAAACCCTATCTGCCCAACCGCTGGTTCTCCGAACAGGAACACAACCACATCGCCCTGGACGATGCCCGCGAGCAGGGGGAACTATTCGTGAATATGCTGCGGGAAAACCTTCATGGAAAATCAGCCGGCAACGATGGCGATGAGCGCTGACACCCTGACACATACGATCCATATCGGTATCAGCAGTTGCCTGCTGGGCCAGGAAGTGCGTTACGACGGCGGGCACAAGCGCAACGTGTTTGTGCTGAACAACCTCAGCCAGTATTTCGACTTCGTCCCTTATTGTCCCGAGGTGGCGATCGGCCTGGGCATCCCGCGTCCGCCGATCCGGCTGGTGCGCCGCGACGGCGGTGTGCGCGCGGTCGGCATCCAGGACCCCTCCATGGACAAGACGGACGCCCTGCGCGACTACGCCTTCGAAGTCGCTGGTCAGCTGCAGGATATCTCCGGCTATATATTAAAGAAAGACTCGCCCAGCTGTGGCATGGAGCGGGTGCGGGTGTTCGATCACAACAACGTCCCGGCCAAAACCGGCAGTGGCATTTATGCCGCCACCATGATGCAATGCCTGCCCAACCTGCCGTTCGAGGAAGAAGGGCGGCTGATGGATCCGGTTTTGCGCGAGAATTTCATCGAACGGGTGTTTGTCTATTACCGCTGGCAGCAGATAATCAAAGACGGCCTCACTCCCTCGGCGCTGGTGGACTTCCATTCCCGGCATAAATTCAACGTCCTGGCCCACGATGAGCCCGCCTACCGGCGCCTGGGCCGACTGGTCGCCGACGCCGGCAAGGAGCACCTGCATTCGCTGGCCGGCAGCTACATCGATATCCTGATGCAGGCGCTGAAGATCCCCGCCACGCGCAAACGCCATACCAACGTGCTGATGCACGTCATGGGCTACCTGAAAAATTCCGTCGACGGCGACGACAAGCAGGAACTGCTCGAGGTCCTGGAAAAATACCGCCTCGGCCAGGTCCCCCTGATCGTGCCCATTACCCTGCTCAAACACCACCTGCGCAAATATCCCCAGCCCTATATCGACCAGCAGTATTACATGAACCCCTATCCCGAAGAGCTCATGCTGCGCAACAGCCTTTAAGCGATTAACCACGAAGACACCAAGACACGAAGGCACCAGGAGAAATAATCTTACAAGTCTTTACTTTACGGTACTGTATGCAACACTCTCTGAATAAATCCTTTTCGTCACCCCGGCGCAGGCCGGGGTCCAGTACGTATACCAGGTAAAGCAATGCGTATCCGCAATCTCCTGGAACAGACAGATAGCGGAAAAGAACAGGTTTTTGACAGATTAAATATCAACTTCGTGTCTTCGTGTCCTGGTGGTGTGACTTTTATTATGTAGGCCGGATAAAGCGAAGCGTATCCGGCAATCTCTGGCATTACGCCACAGGTTAAAAAAGTCATGCCGTCACCCCGGCGCAGGCCGGGGTCCAGTATGTATGCCAGGTAAAGCAATGCGTAGCCGCAATCTCCTGGAAAAGATAGATAGCGGAAAAGAACAGGTTTTTTGAAATATTAAATATCCACTTGGTGTCTTCGTGTCCTGGTGGTGTGACTTTTATTATGTAGGCCGGATAAAGCGAAG
>CAYOOC010000045.1:0-19980 GCA_964405505.1 uncultured Thiohalophilus sp. | reverse complement strand
CGTCACCCCGGCGCAGGCCGGGGTCCAGTATGTATGCCAGGTAAAGCAATGCGTATCCGCAATCTCCTGGAAAAGATAGATAGCGGAAAAGAACAGGTTTTTGAAATATTAAATATCAACTTCGTGTCTTCGTGTCCTGGTGGTGTGACTTTTATTATGTAGGCCGGATAAAGCGAAGCGTATCCGGCAATCTCTGGCATTACGCCACAGGTTAAAAAAGTCATGCCGTCACCCCGGCGCAGGCCGGGGTCCAGTATGTATGCCAGGTAAAGCAATGCGTAGCCGCAATCTCCTGGAAAAGATAGATAGCGGAAAAGAACAGGTTTTTTGAAATATTAAATATCCACTTGGTGTCTTCGTGTCTTGGTGGTGTGATTTTTATTCTGTAACGTCAGGAGAAAACCCATGGAGACGAAAAAGAAATCCTCACGCTGGTCGCAGAAAGTCACCGAAACAAGCGATGCCCTTGAACTGGACGAGGGCGTCTTCACCTGGCGCGATCCGAAGAAGATCGCCCAATCCCTGAGCGACTCCGCCGAGGCCAGCACCCGGCGCAAGACCGAGCCCTACCGCTCCGCCATGTCCATGCTGGTGTTCTACATCAACCGTGCCGGCAAGAACCTGGACAAAAAACAGTTAGAAATCCTGGAGCAGGCCAAGGACGAGCTGCGGGCGCTGTACGGCAAGCAAAAGAAACCATAGCCCGCCGATCCGAAGAGAAGGGCAGATACCGGCAGAGCCGCATTGACCCTGATGAGCACATGGATTATAAAATCAGAACTAAACGCGTGAATGCGCCAAAAGGTGCATTCAGGTTCATTGGATCAATTTACGTGTTTTCGACATGACCGGTCTCGCCCTCTCAGGAGTATGTAATGAACGAGCAGGAACAAAAACAGCGCGTGAAGTCCACGTTTGATGCCGTCGCGACGGGATACGACTGTGAGGCGCTGCGCTTTTTTAACAGTGCCGCCGCACTGCTGCCCACCGTATTTGATTTCCAGGGTAACGAATCGGTCCTGGATGTTTGCGCGGGTACCGGCACGCCGGCCCTGGCCATGGCGGCGTGCCTGCCGCACGGCTCGGTCACGGCCGTGGATCTCTCGGAGGCGATGCTGTCACAGGCGGCGGAAAAGTGTCACAAGGCGGGGTTGGGCAACGTTCGCTTTCACTCGATGGATATGACCCAAATGCAGTTTGCCGACGGGACGTTTGATGCGGCCAACTGTTCCTTTGGCGTGTTCTTCGTCGAGGATATGGTCGGCGCATTGCGGCACATAACCTCGAAGGTCAAACCAGGTGGGGTTGTCGTAACCACCCATTTTCGCACGGGCTCGTTTGGCCGGCTCGCTGATATGTTCGCTCGCAGGGCACAGGCGTTCGGGATAGAGGTGTCGCCGCCAGGCTGGATGAAGGTAGCCACCGAGGAACAGAATATCGCCCTGTTCCAGGAGTCCGGGCTGGTGGACTGTGAGGTGACGCATCACGATCTGGGCTACTTTTTAGAAGGGCCCGGCCAATGGTGGGACGTCATCTGGAATGCAGGCTATCGCGGGCTGATAGCCGGACTCGACGAGGTCAGCCTCGCGCGCTTCAAACAGGAACACCTGGAGGAGGTGGCGGAACTGATGACACCTGATGGTTTGCGGTTTGATCTCGACGTCCTGGTGACCAGAGGCTATTGCGCCTGAAAAAGGCCGATGGCTCACCTGTCAGCACACGGGGCGACGATGGCTAAAGGGGCGGTAACCAATGCGGATTAAAATAATTCTCGTTGAAGATCGATCCTGCTCACCCTGATGTACTACTTCGCCTACGGCTCCAACATGTCATCCCGGCGTATTCAGGCACGTGCCCCCTCGGCCACAAAGCTGGCCACGGCCGTCCTGGCGGGCCACCGGCTGGCATTTCACAAGATCAGCGACAACGACGACACGGCAAAATGTGATGCCTGCCAAACCGGCGATGCAACCGATTGTGTCCACGGCGTGGTGTTTACCATCGCCGAACAGGACAAACCGGCCCTGGACCAGGCCGAGGGGCTGGGCCGGGGCTATGCCGAGAAGCTCGTGCAGGTGAGATTAACAGACGGAGATTTCATCGAGGCCATCACCTACTACGCCATCCGTACTGACCCGACATTGAAACCCCTGGACTGGTACAAATCCCACGTGCTACGCGGCGCCAGGGAACACGGACTGCCGGAAGCGTATATCCGCGCGATCGAGAGCGTCGAGCATATTGCGGATACTGACGATGAACGGCGGGAGAGGGAGCTGTCGATTTATCGCTGATGGGTTTCTGGGTGGCAAAATGTGCCTGCAGAACTAAAATATTAGAAATTGTGTGGTGGTTAAGAAGTGGCTGCTTTCGACCCAAAGCGGAGTGCGCCAGGACAAGCTGGCAAAGGATAGGAGGTGGAAGTCCTCCATGAGGTAAGGTTTAGCCAACCGCCACAGCCCCGAGTGATGCGCGGTTGCACGTGAGTGTAAACGTGAAGCGTTCACAGGGGAAACCATAGGCTGAGTATCGAGCTGCGAAATGGGTCGAACTCCGAGGTGCTGATCTCCTTCCGCTGAAGAGAAAGCAACATCGAGTCATGCGTTATTGGCCAGTATGACATCGGACCTCGCGCAGTCGTAGACCTCATGCATGTGGAAAAGTCCTTTGTACGGAACCTGGGAGGTCTCATCTGTGCCCGGTGGGCATACCGAGCCGATTTATTAAGGTAATAACTGAGCAATAAATATGAACGCAGGTGAGAAGTCGGACAAAGTCATAGTACCGAAGAAGCGACCGAACAAAGAGAGGCAACTCTCGGCGGAGGTCGCGGAGGGAAGGACTTTGCCCAAGAGGAACACTGGTCAGACAACCGCGGTCCGGACACAGAGCCGGGGTATCGCGTCGTGTGGACTGGCTGGTGTGCGTCAAGCGACGCGATTAAGGAAGGATGTACCGTTCACAGCCTTGCTGCATCACATCAGCGTTGAACTCCTGGAGCAAAGCTATTTTGCACTAAAGAGAAACTCTGCTCCGGGGGTTGATGGCGTGACGTGGCGATCCTATGGTGAAAATCTCTCTGATCAGCTAACAGATCTTCATAACCGCATACACAAAGGTAACTACCGAGCCCAACCTGCTAGACGGACAATGATCCCAAAGGCAGATGGTTCAGAAAGACCTTTGAGTATCTTATGCTTGGAGGATAAGATAATCCAACAAGCTGTGGTTTATGTATTGGAGGCGATCTTTGAGGATAACTTCATGGGGTTCTCATATGGATTCCGTCGAGGACGTAGTCAGCACGATGCGCTAGATGCTCTTAGTACCGGGATCTATAGGAAGCGAGTGAATTGGGTGTTGGATGCAGATATTCAGAAGTTCTTTGATGCCATGAACCACGACTGGATGATGCAATTTCTCCAACACCGAATCGGAGACAAACGACTGCTTCGGCTTATCGCGAAGTGGCTAAAAGTGGGTGTCATGAATGGCCATCATAGAGAGAGCAGTGACCAGGGAGCACCGCAAGGGGCGGTAATTTCGCCTATTCTTGCGAATATTTACCTGCACTATGTGCTCGATTTGTGGAGCCAGAAATGGCGCCGGCAACAGGCCAGCGGTGATATGATCGTCGTACGTTATGCGGATGACTGTGTGTTTGGGTTTGAACACGAGCACGATGCGCAGTCATTTCTGGTTGAGGTTAAGGAACGTTTGAAAGCGTTTGATTTAGTCTTGCACCCAGATAAAACGAGGTTGATCCGTTTCGGAAGGTTTGCGATACAGGATAGGAAGCGTTTGGGCGAACGGAAGCCGGAAACATTTGACTTCCTTGGCTTTACGCATTTCTGTACGCGGTCCAGAAAGAACGGCGCGTTTGTTATTGGGCGCAAGACGATCAAAAAGCGTATGCGTGCAACGTTGAAGCTTATTAAAGCAGAGTTGCGCCGGCGATGGCATGACCCAATTCCCAAGACGGGCAAGTGGATTCGAAGGGTGCTACAAGGCCACTTGAATTACTTTTCGGTATCGGGAAATGACTCTAGCATTTGGCTTTTCTATAGCGAAGTACGCCGACTTTGGCTACAGCGTATTAGATCACGAAGCCAGAAAGCTTTTATGAGTTGGGATAAATTCATGAGCATCACCACTCGTTTCTATCCCAGGATCCGGTTGTTACATCCACACCCTTGTTACCGCTTTGACGTTCGTACTCGAGGGAGGAGCCCAGTGCGTTAGTAGCGCACGCTGGGATCTGCGCGGGGGGTGCTGGGTAACCGGCATTCCTACCGCGACCGTTGTATTTTATAGTTGGCTCAGATGAACGATGCATTTTAGCTAGAAATTAATTCAATGATTCCACTTTCTTCGCCTGAACTCACGAGTATTGCAAAATTTCTGGAGAAATACGATCTCAAGTCCACGATCTCAAAGCTTGCAGGATTGCTAACTTCTCCTGAGCTACAAGCCAATACGATTCGTATAGAAACCCTCGTCCACTTGGCTGTAGCGCATTGCCGCGGTAAACGAAAGCCTGGTATGAACGAGATTCGTAATTGGCTGAACAGGCAGCTTGGCGATACTGATATTGCTCGCCTTGAGGACCCGGTCGAAGATGTTTTCGTTACCAACGTCGAGACCCCCGAAGGTAATCGCCGAGTGTTTGAAGGTATATGGGAGTCAAACGATTATTTTGTTCAAGTAGTTCTTGAATCGCTTGGAAGCGGCAGAGCTCCGCAAGAATGTCAGGCCTTACTGGCTCCTGCTTTCGCGTTATTGCGCCTGAGTGATTGCATCGCTGAGCGGCTCGGATTGCATCGATGGCACATCGAGCCGTCCGCGCCCAAAGGTACTGTGAGAATCGCGCCGGCGACTCGGCTGGATGAACGTGCGCGTGCAGTAACCTTTACACAGGAGGATCTTGAATCTCTGGCACTGAACCGCGAAGCCCTTGCACCTTTCATCCTGACAGATGACGACTGGCAGACTCTGGCCGGTGAATCAACCGGGCATTCTTCGCTCGAGATGCATCCTCTGATTGATTTCGGTGGTGAGCTGGTGTTGACGTTGCCGCATTCAGTTAGCCCCGCGATTCGGCAGTTCGTTCTATCCGAATTGCGGCAGATGGGTTATCTGCAAGCATTTGGGGATGCGCTCGGTGCTCGTCAGGCACGACAAATAGAGAAAGACGGCCTCTGGGAACTGAAGGGTGAGGCAGAGTCCCTTATACCCCCCGAGCCTGATGGCCAGGTACCGTCACTCCACGCGTGGTTGCTTAAGTACGATATCAACAAGTACCTCCATGTGATCCTGCTTCATGACCGGCTTGATTGGCTGGAGGAACAGGGTCTTTCTAGTTTTATGGAATATCCGGAAGCGCTCAGAGCCGGCTTGGAAGCATATCTAAACAAGGTGGCAGATCATTGCCGGGCGTTATCAGATTTTGCCGAAGGAATGACACTGCTGGTGATGGGTGGACTCGGCCGGGGATTCGCATTGGGCTTTAATGAATGGCCAGACCAGTGGCGTTTGTCGGTTATCCGAATATCGGATCTACTGATGCTAGCTGGTGAGCTGGACCGGCCAATCACACGCTATCTCAAATGTATCAAGCAGAAAGAATGGGCCGAGGGGGAAGGCGTATACTTTCAGAACATTAATGGAGACTACAATTTCTATTGTTTCTGGCGTCGTCTGAACTACCAGCTTGTTCCGCGCGATTTACCCGTTAATGACGGTTCGATGCTTTCCATAGGCAACGACATGGTCTTGCCGGTCCGGGAGGAAATCCGCAACTTGGTTGACCCCCATGTCATCCGGGCAGGCGACGGTTCCTATTCAGCTGTCATGCGGTTCGGAAGGGACGCGTACTTCAAATCCATGCAGGGGCGCCCGATTTATGCGAGCTTGGGTCATCTGCGTGCGGGCGTGTTAGCCGGTGCCGTGGAGACTCCGCGCGGCCCTAGCTGGCTCTTGGTAATACCACGGGAAGGTGATGAGCAGATCCGGAATCTACTCTATGAGATGTGGTCTGGCTTCATTGGTTTATATGACAGACTGGTGTTTGAGGTTGAGGCCCTTCATCCAGAAGCAACCGCTGGTGCCATAGAGATTCATCTCAACTTTAGTGAACTTGTTGTATCTGAGAATTACGTAGAACCCCAGCCAGGTATGGCAGTCGGTGAGCCCGTAGTTGCAGTTAACCTCGATCAGCGAACGGCGGAAGTCAAGTTCCCATCGGACTTCCTCATGCATTTTCAACAACCCGAAAATACGGGTGAGAGATTGGTTTTACGCGCTATCGCGAATGGTCTTGTTAGCCTGCACCAAGGTGTGACTGAGGGCGTGGATGAGACTGTTCTTGATGGACTCATGAGCAGGGTGATCGGAGACTCCGGTATGCGTGTTCTCCACCTTTTTCGTACGTACTATCCGATTGAGCACTTGCTTTCGCGGCAATCTCAGAAGCCGATTTTTCTGGCACATGAGGATTTCGTCTTTTCCAAGCTCAGGCTGTCCGAAGGTTGTACGGCAGCGCGCCCTGGTACAAGTATCACGTCGAAGTCCGAGTGCAACGAATTCCTACATAGAGTTGTAGACAAAATATGGAATCAACTCCGGGAACAGTTGCGTCAGTTGGATCGTGCGTCGGTGATCCGTGAGGTTCTCCGAGTACATGAAGCCGTCATCCAGGACCGCGACCACTGGCGCCGGACTGCACAGGCGGTTCTTGCCCTTTACGCACCGGCGGAGGACGTCTACGCGGTTGCGCAGGAACGGGAATCGGATCGGAACAATGTCTCTCTTCCTGCCCGTACTATCCTGGAAATGGCCATCTGCGAGTGTCCAACTGTGGGCGGCCACCAACTTTCCCGATGGAAATTAGACGAACTGCTGGCCAAAGCGGCACTATTGGTAGAGGTCGCAATGGATTCCGACGCGGTCAATAGTAACCTGATTGAGCCCCAAATTGGTCTACATCCGAATGGCGAGTATGCCATCGACCGCAGTTTTCATAATACCGTCATTAAGCCATTCTTAACTGCATACTTCCAGGAAGGATTCGAAGAAGCGGCGGGAGGGTACACCAAATTGTATCGAAATAAACCTCCCACCGAGCGAACGAGAGCTGATGAAGTATTCTCTGCTGGTTTTATTCGTGCCTTTCAGGTTGAGTTTGGTTTAACTCCAGATGAGGCTGTCGATGGGTTGGCGGAACTCATGGATTTGGCGGTTGAGTGTGAAAACATAGTCGTGGAGACAACGCTCGGCGATATAAGAACGAGATTGATTGCCGTCCGAGGGTTGTCATCTTATGCCTGCGAAGCATTAATACGAACCTTTGGTATCTTTCATCGCCCTGCCTGGGACAAACCGCCGTCAGGCTTCAGTATGAAAGATATTATTCCTTGGCGATTTCGGCGCAGACTTTCTTCAACAGCTAAGCCTATTCTTTTGTTCGGTGAACAAGATGATGACAAGGTGTTCTTCGGAGCGGGTGCGCTTAGGCTAGGATTCAGTTACCTACTGGAAAGAGCAGAAAGAGGACATTTGCCACAAGAGTTCTTTATATCCGATGTAATGAAACAATACATAGGGGCTGTAAACAGCGAGAGGGGGCTTGAATTCGCCCGCACAGTTGCTGATCAACTACGCCAGAATGGGTGGGAGGTGCGCAACGAAGTCCAGATGACTGAATTTGGTGCTTCTGCTGAACTCGGTGACGTCGATGTGTTGGCGTGGAAATCTACTGGAGAAATTCAGGTTATTGAGTGCAAGCGCCTGCAACTGGCCCGTACTGTTGCAGAGGTCGCTGAAATCTGTCGTCGCTTCCGAGGCGAGGCGAAGGATGAGTTAGATAAACATGTCCAGAGGATTAACTGGATAAAGAGCAACCCAGCAGGTCTCCAACATATCGTCGGATTTTCGCCGGATCAGGCTCGTATCGATGATAGGCTCGTAACCAACACACACGTGCCCATGATGTATCTGACATCGTTGCCAATTCGACCCGATAAAATTGGACCTCTTAAACATCTGTCGGAAGAATAATGGAGCGCGATGAGTCTGACAACGTGCCTAATCCCGAGCTTGAGAAACTCTTGGGCGTGGAGAATTTAAACGGCCTGTATATCGAAACCGCTTTAGACATCATCGGTAAAATCATCGATCTTTCCGATATTCATGGCCGTCCTGAAGGAACTGAGCGGGCATTGGAATTGTGCGATGAATTAGCCGAAAGATCGCTCGATGACGGGCAGACTGTGCTACTCCACTATTTCCGGGCGAATTCTTGGGCCAGTCGGCGGAAGAAAGAACATAAAGACGTAAAGGCCGCATGGGCTTGGGAACAACCGGAAATCTTGCATGAGTTGTTCCATTTGCGCACGGCGCTTCGACATTCAGGATTTAAGCAGCTAGATAAAGTTCGGCGTTGTCAGGTTCTTACTAATACCGCAAACCTCCTCAATACGCTGGGCCGGTGTACCGAGGCAATCGAGTGCTGGAACCGGGCCTTGGAAATCATTCCCCACTTTGGCATGGCTTTGGGTAATCGTGGTTTTGGTTTTATGTCCTATGCCCGTACCCTTTATGATCAGGGTCACGCTATTGTTATGATGAAATTTGCTTATGATGATCTCCGACAGGCAACAGCATCCAGCGCGTTTTTCGAGTCTCAAGGATGTGACAATGTCAAAGAGGCAATGGTTAGCGAAGCTGATGATATAGCAGCACATATCGACCTTGAAAAGGTGACCGGATCCCTGGAACTAGAAAATTACAGTCTGGGGCGCTCGAAGGGTGAACGCGTGTACCGGAGCTGGTGCTTGGAACGTCGACTATTTTTGACGCCCCTCAATGATCTCGGGCCCTATCCGATTGCCGCACGTGACATTCTGACACTTCCAAACTTGGTCTTAGGAGTAAAAGAGCCACCTACGTTGATCGCGTTTTTCAACCAACTCAAACAGGAATACGTAGCTGCACGCTATCTGTATTATGAGGGAACACAAGAGAAAAAGCCCCATTTCGCAGACCGTGGTGTCCTGCTCTATGATACTCTGGACTATCCGGCATATTCGCTTGCTGTTGAACGAGTTAAGACCGCCTATCGCACGGCGTATTCACTTTTCGATAAGCTGGCTTTCTTCATTAATGCCTATTGGCGATTAGGTATGGAAGAGAGATCCATCAACTTTCGTTCGGTTTGGTACTCAACATCGAAAAAGGGAAAACCCCGTACTCTTCGAGATTGTTTCATCGGTTATGAAAATTGGCCGCTGCGCGGACTTTTCTGGTTGAGCAAGGATCTGCTGGAAAATGAGACCGCACTTGCAGATACTATGGAGCCGGATGCCGAGGCGCTCAATACCATTCGGAACCATATGGAGCACAAGTACTTGAAAGTACATGACTGGCCGTGGACGTCAGAGCGCTACGCAGACTCTACTCACGATGGACTTCGTGATTCTATGGCCTATTCTGTGGCACGGGACGATCTGGAGACCAAAGCCTTAAGACTCCTAAAACTTGCCCGTGCCGGTTTGATATATCTATCTTTAGCGGTACACCGAGAAGAACAATTACGCGATGAGCAGCGAAGCGATAGGTTGATTATGCCGATGAAACTTGATACTTGGCCGGATTATTGGAAAAGATAGCATCTAGGATGCTGTGTGTCCGCTTCTGGCGTGCGCCGTGATAAGGCGGCGCTTACCCAGTGGGTGAAAGTCCCACCCGGCTACCCGCTCCAGCCGGAAGCAACCGGAGCAACTATGGAGGTAACGAAGTGGTTGAAGCCTCCGGTGAAGCGTGTCACAAAATACGGTGGCAGCGCGAGTGTGCAGGCCGTAACGTGAGTGAACGCCGAGCAATCCTCGAAAAGGACGTTGCACAGGCCGACCCGACCGCCATTTCGGGGAAGGCTGATATAACTGGATGGATGAGCGATGTAGTACGCCAGTTACTGTGCCGGGGTAGTGGCGACAGCATGTACACAAGGGAAGCGCACGCAACACGGGAAGCCCCTTAACGTGGTTCTGGGATAACCAACCGACTGCCTGTGAAGGATGGGTCGGGCGTTTTGGGGTGGCGGAGAGGCCCGTAGTACTGATGAAGCCGGGTAATGCTGGCGGAGGGAAGGGGCCTTAGTTCAAGACCAATGCATTAAGTAATGAGGGCAAGGAGATTGGGCAACCTATCAACTCCGAAAAGTGTTCAGAAATTACAGAGGGCATTACACGCGAAAGCGAAGGCTGAACCCAGCTATCGTTTCTATGCGCTGTACGACAAACTATACCGCGAAGATATTCTGGCTCAGGCTTATGCCCAGTGCCGCTCCAACCGAGGGGCGCCAGGCGTCGACGGTCAGGACTTCGCGGAAGTTGAAGCGTACGGGGTACAGAAGTGGCTGGGTGAACTGGCGCTTGAACTCAGAGAGGGAGTCTATCAACCGGCTCCGATACGACGGGTGTTTATTCCCAAACCCAATGGCAAGTCCAGACCCCTGGGCATCTCAACCCTGCGAGATCGAGTCTGCATGACAGCAGCGATGCTGGTTTTGGAGCCGATCTTTGAAGCCGATCTTCCACCGGAACTTTATGCATACCGCCCGAAGCGCAATGCACAACAGGCGGTTGTCGAGGTGGAAGAACTGCTGTTTCACGGTCATCCGGACGTTGTCGATGCCGACCTGTCGGACTACTTCGGTAGCATTCCCCATAAAGAACTGCTTCAGTCGCTGGCGCGTCGTATCGTTGATCGACGCGTGCTGCATCTACTGAAGCAATGGCTGGAATGTGCTGTCGAGGAAAGCGACAAGACAGGCCGGAAACGACGCACCACGGAGGCCAAGAACAACAGGTGCGGCATTCCACAGGGCTCGCCCATCTCACCACTGCTGGCTAACCTCTATATGCGCCGGTTTGTGTTGGCATGGAAGAGGCTCAACCTGGATCAACGCCTTGGGAGTCAGATCGTGACCTACGCGGATGATCTGGTTATTTTGTGCAAGCGCGGCAAAGCGGATGAAGCGAGCCAGTACATGCGCAGGATAATGAATCAGCTGAAGCTCACGGTCAACGAGGAAAAGACACATATCTGCCGTATACCGGAAGATAAATTCGACTTTCTGGGTTACACGTTTGAACGCATGTATTCAGCGAGATCGGGTAAAGCGTACCTCGGCATGCATCCTTCAAAGAAGAGCATCAAGCACATGGTCGATAAAATTCATGCCATGACGGCTCATTCTTATACGTGGGTAGATACCGCAGAGATGGTGGAGCGGTTGAATCGTTCGTTGCGGGGTTGGGCCAACTACTTTCAAGTTGGCACCTACAACCGCGCTTATCGTGCGTTAGACAGCTACGCCGCGATGCGGTTGCGCCGGTGGTTACGTAACAAGTATAAAGTCAGGCGTCGCAGGGGCGGGGCTTTTCCCCCCTCGCACCTCTACGGGCACTTTGGTCTCGTTCGCTTGACGCAACTTGGACGTGGCGAGTCGTGGGTGAAGGCGTGACGTCTTGTCCGAGAGCCGGATGCGGGAAATCTGCATGTCCGGTTCGATGAGGAGGATGTGGAAACGGAGTGATGGTTTAGCTATTGAGGCACCGCCAGACGAAAGGGGCGGAAACAGATAGGCTGAACCTTAGACCACCGCGCCACATTCTTACTCTACCGTAAGCAGTCACTAACATGTCGAATATATGACATTATCTTGCCTCTCTGTGAGCCAGGGAAATTATAACTTCCCATAATCATTTTCTTGCATACCTCCGGTAACGTTCCCTGTATTGAACAGCGCTTACTTCTCACTATCACTGCGTACGAATTGACCAGCGATTTTTCGCCTAAATTGCGTACAAAACCGACTCTGAAGAGTAGACTGTTGGTACGATTAAAGGGAGAACAAACATGATCCAATCCGTAAAAGGCAACGGTCAGGGGCCGTCGGGTCCCCCCGACCTGATGGAGCTAGTCAAAAAATTCACCAGCGGAGGCCCGTCGCGCGGCAAGTTCGGCGGCGGTATTATCGGCGTCGTTGTCCTTATCCTGCTGGTCTGGGGCGCGCTGACCTCTTTTTATACGGTGCAACCCGAGCAACGGGCCGTGGTGAAGCGCTTCGGTTCCGTCACGGGCATTACTGATCCCGGGCTGCATTTCAAGCTGCCCTACGGCATCGACCAGATTCAGCTGGTGGCCACCGAGCGGGTGCTCAAGCAGGAATTCGGCTTCCGTACGCAGGGTACCCGACAGGGTCAACGTTCGACCTACAGTGCCGCGCAGTTCGAGGACGAGTCACTGATGCTCACCGGCGATCTCAACATGATCGACGTCGAGTGGGTGGTCCAGTACCGCATCGAGGACCCCATCAAGTTCCTGTACCAGATGCGCGAGCCCACCCGGACCCTGCGCGATATTTCCGAGTCGGTCATGCGCCGTATCGTCGGCAACATGCTGGGCTCCGAAGTGCTGACCATCGGCCGGGTGGAGATTCAGCAGAAGGCCGGTGACGAGATCCAGGAGATACTCGACCAGTACGATGCCGGGATTCGTATCAGCACCGTCGAAATGCAGGACGTGGTGCCGCCCCCGGCCGTACAGCCGGCGTTCAATGAAGTCAACGAGGCGCGCCAGGAACGCGAACGGATGATCAACGAAGCGCAAAAACGCGTGAACCAGGAGATCCCCAACGCCGAGGGTGCCGCCCTGCGGACCGTTGCCGAAGCCGAAGGTTACGCCACGGAACGGGTGAACCGGGCCGACGGTGAGAGCACACGCTTCAGTGCCGTTCTGGGTGAATACCGGCAGGCCCCCGGGGTTACGCGCTCACGTCTGTACCTGGAAACCCTGAACGAGATCCTGCCGAATATCGGACAGATACTGGTCGTACAGGACGGGCAGGTGGGGCCGCTCCCCTTGCTCGATGTTAACCGTCAGGCCGCGCGTGCCACCGGAGGTGACAAATGAAAACCACACTGCTTGCCATCGTGGCTGTGCTTGCCATCATTATCGGCAACGTGACCCTCTACACCGTGGATGAAGCCCAACAGGCCATCGTGGTCCAGTTCGGTGAACCGATCGGCGATGTCATTGACGAACCGGGCCTGAAGTTCAAGCTGCCCTGGCAGAATGTGCGTTTCTTCGACAAGCGCCTGCTGGTCTGGGACGGGGACGTGACCCAGATTCCCACACTGGGTCGTGAGTTCATTCTGGTGGATACCACGGCGCGCTGGCAGATTACCGATCCGCTGCTGTTTTTGACCAGTGTCCGGGATGAAGCCGGCGCACGTACCCGGCTCGACGACATCATCGACTCGGTGGTGCGCGATATGGTCTCGTCCACCGAGCTGGAAGAGATCGTTCGCTCGAAGGACTGGAAAGTGAATGTCGAGGAGCTGGAGGATCCCGCGCTGGCCGAACGCAGTGACGTCAACCTGGAGAAACAACCCGAACTGGGGCGTGAACTGCTGGAAGCCAGGATTCTGGAACGGGCCCGGGATTCCATGCCCGCGCTGGGGATCGAGCTGGACGATGTGCGCATCAAGCGGGTCAACTACATTGAATCCGTGCGCAAACAGGTGGAAAGCCGCATGATTGCCGAACGCCAGTCCATCGCCGAACGTTTTCGCTCCGAAGGTCGGGGCCGCAGCCAGGAAATCCTCGGTAACATGGAACGCGATCTTCGGCGCATCCGCTCCGAGGCCGCGCGTGATGCCGAGAAGATCCGGGGTGAGGCCGACGCCGAAGCGACCCGGATCTATGGTGAGGCCTTCGGTGCCGACGCGGAGTTCTATTCCTTCTTCCGCACGCTGGAAAGCTACCGGGCGCTGGGCGAGAACAGCACGCTCATGCTCAAAGCCGACTCCGACTTCTTCCGCTACCTGGAAGAGGCGCAGGTCCAGTAAACCCCGCCTGCCTGGGTAGCGCGCTCATATCGGGCGCGTTACCCAAAGCTTCATGTCTTGTCTTTTGCCTGACTTTCGTAAGTTAAAAGGCAAGATCTGACCTTAAGTCTGTTCGTATCCGGGGGCTACATATAACTCTTGTATTCCTCACCGGGATTGGGCAGGCCGGCAAGCCGCCAGGCTTCCCGGTACTGATTGTTGAACAGATCCTCAAGGCAGTATTTGTCGAGATGCTGCAGTAGACACACATGCCGTTCCTGTGGGGCATAACCATGACTGAAATAAAAATCCCGCAGGTTGTCGATTAACTTCCAGTGTGTATCGGTCAGTTCCCTGATGCCATCGATCCGGGCCAGATACTCGGCGACATAGGGTGTCCACATGGCCGGGTTGATGAGAAAGCCATCTTCGTCCAGCTCTAGATGGCCGGTGGGGAGTGTGCTTTGGATCTGCTCCATGGCCTGATCCTCCTTATCCCGACGGGATAATGTCCTACCAAAAAAGTTGGTCTCTTGCTATTTATATAGGCGTATTGTCGCGCTCTTGCAAGATCTGACACTGGCAGTGGTATATCTCGGTAATGGGCCGGGTGAGGGCCCGGTTACAGGTACTGTCGGGTAACTGGCTGTTAAATCGACTGTTTCACGATTTGCCGACGATCCGTTGCTTGTACGCTTGCAGTGCCGCATCCCGGGTGGCCTTGAGATCCAGGATGGGTTCCGGGTAATCCTTCCCGATAATACAGCCTGTTTCCTGTTGAACGTCTTCCGGCACTTTCCAGGGTTCGTGGATATGTTTGTTCGGCAGGTCGGCCAGTTCCGGCACCCACTGGCGGATATACAGACCCTGCTTGTCGAACTTCTGGCTCTGGGTGACCGGGTTGAAGATGCGAAAGTAGGGCGCGGCATCGACGCCGCAGCCGGCGACCCATTGCCAGTTCATGCTGTTGGCGGCCAGATCGGCATCGACCAGGGTGTCCCAGAACCATTTTGCGCCTTCTTTCCAGTGGACCATGCCGTTCTTGGTCAGGAATGATGCGACGATCATGCGTACCCGGTTGTGCATGGTGCCGGTGTGCCATAGCTCGCGCATGCCGGCGTCGACGATGGGATAGCCGGTGCGACCCTGCTGCCAGGCCTGTAGCAGTTTCTTCGATGTTTTCCATTTGAAGTGATTGAAACGCTCATCGAACGGCTTGTCGGTGGTGCGGGGAAAGTGGAACAGCACGGAATGGGCGAAGTCGCGCCAGATCAGTTCACGAATGAAACCTTCACCCTGGTGGCGCAGGTTCTGGCGATCCAGCTCGGCCAGGATCGCCCGCACGCTGATCTCGCCAAAGTGCAGATGCGGGGACAGGCGGGAGGTGCCCTGCAGGGAAGGAATATCCCGTGCCTGGTGATAGTCCGCCAGGTCGTTGCGCAGGAACCGGTGTAACTGCTTCCAGGCCCCGGCTTCGCCGGGTTGCCAGTGTTCGTAGAAACCGTGATCCCATTTGATCTTCGGCAGCAGGTTCAGATTGGCAAGCTTGTCGGATTTGATCCGGGTGGAGACGCCAGGCAGTTGTTTGGGACGGTTGCAGGTCTGGTGATCCCAGCCCTCGCGCAGATAGCACTTATAAAACGGGGTGAAGACCTTGTAGGGTTGTCCGGATTGATTACGAACCGTATCCGGTTCGCGTAGCAGGTTGCCCTGGTAGACACTGAAGTTGATGCCGCGCTCTTTGAGCTGCCGGTGCCGTTGTATGTCCTGTTTCAAGCGGGCCGGTTCATAGATCCGGTTGCAATACACGGCATCGGCGCCGGTTTCATCAATGAGCTGTTGCAGTACCGGTGTGCTGTCGCCACAACGAATGATCAAACGGCTGCCGAGCTGTTTGAGTGTCTCCGCCAGCGCGGTGAGGCTGTGGTGCAACCACCAGCGACTCGCTGCACCGGGTGACCAGGCCGTGTTGTCATCGTGTATATATATAGGAATGATCCGATCGGCATCGGTCAGGGCGGCCTGCAGGGCGGGATTGTCGTGCAGGCGCAGATCCTGCCGGAACCAGAGAAGCAGGGGACGGGCCATGCGAGCTGGCCGGGCTCAGCGCTTGAGCGCCAGGGTCAGTCCGTCGCCGATGGGCAGCAGGCTGATATCGACCCGGGAATCACTGTGCAGGGCATCGTTGAGTTCGCGAATCGCCCGGGTGTCCTCGTCATCAACAGAGGCGTCGGCGACATCGCCGTTCCATAGCGTATTGTCGATGGCAATGAGACCGCCCCGGCGAATCAGCTTGAGGCATTGTTCGTAATAGGTCAGATAGTGAGTCTTGTCCGCATCGATAAAGGCAAAGTCAAAACTGTTGGCATTGCCGGTATCGATCAGTTTTTGCAATGTCTTGTCCGCCGGGGCCAGCAACAGTTCGACTTTTTTGTGCACCCCGGCCTCTTGCCAGTAGCGCCGGGCCATGTCGGTCCATTCCTGGTTGATATCGCAGGCGACCAGGCGGCCGTCGCCGGGCAGGGCTTCGGCCATGCACAGGGCGCTGTAGCCGGTGAACACGCCGATCTCGATGATCTGCCGGGCGCCGAGTAATTTAACCAGCAGATTAAGCAGCTGCCCCTGTTCCGGGGATATCTGCATGCGGGCCATCTCCAGGGTGGCGGTTTCCTCGCGCAGTTGTTTTAACAGCGGGCTCTCGCGCAGGGAGTGGGCCAGCAGATAATCGTAAACAGTGTCAGTCAGGTTCAGGGTACGGTTTGACATGCGCTGCCTCATCATTGGCCGGGAAGACGCCGTCGGCAAGCCGACGGGATGTACCGTTATGGTAAACTAGCCGCCGGCAAATGCAATTCATCCGGTAAAGGCGGCATACCGCAGTTATGGCCATTCTCTGGGAAAAGACCTGGCAGGGCGCGCACTACCAGGTGCGTGCCGCGGGCCGGACCCGCCGCCTGTATACCGATGGGGTGTTTCACAGCCAGTATCATCCGCAACGTACCCTGGCGGGCGGTATCTGGGATCTGTTGTGGCTGGGGGCGTTCTTTCGCCAGCCGCCCCGGTTTCGACGGGTGCTGATGCTGGGCGTCGGTGGCGGAACGGTATTCCACCAGTTACAGCGTTATGCCGATGTCGCCGAGATGGTCGGAGTGGAACTCAATCCGATCCATGTGCAGGTGGCACAGGATTATTTCGAGATAGGGCGCTGCGGTGCCGAGCTGCACCAGGCGGAAGCGGGACAATGGTTGCAGGATTACCGGGGACCGAAATTCGACCTGATTATCGAGGACCTGTTTACCGAAGAGCGGGGTGAACCGGTCAGGGCGATTAAAGCGGATCAAAAATGGTTCGAACTGCTCAATCGCAACCTTTCCCGTGACGGGATCCTGGTGATGAATTTTGTCTCGCGCAAAAGCCTGCGCGATTGTGCCTGGTACCAGCAGGTGAAGTTACGCAAGGCGTTGCCGCAGGGCTACCAGTTTACCCTGCCCGCGTTCGAAAATTACATTGCCTGTTTTTTGCGCCAGCCCTCATCCAGTCAGCTGTTGCGCGAGCAGCTGAACGGCATGCCGGCACTGGCGCAGGAAATCAGCCGGGGGAATTTCAATTTCACTGTACGGCGTTTACTCGCTGGCCGATAATGACGCAGGCGGACAATTTCTGAGAATGAGCCGGACTATGGCAGCAAAAAAGAAAGTCACGAAAAAGAAGAGCGCGGCGAAAAAGAAAACCAAGAAGAAAGCCGTACGCAAGAAAAAAACCGGCAAGCTGGCACCGCGCAAGGAACAGCGCGGGCTGAAGGCCGAGCAGGTGGTGCTGCCGCTGGACGATAAAGCCGTGGCGCCGCTGATCGCAGAGATCCAGGCTGTCGGCGGTGCCGCCATCGGGGCCTACCGGGAGCCGCTGTCCGGCCGGCCGGTGGTCATGGCGGTGTTGCCTTTCAAGGCCGTGCAGCCGACGCCGTTTCAGCGCGATCTCTCCCCGACGCACGTCAAGCGCCTGGCCGAGAAGATCGAGGAGAGCGGCTCATTTTTGGATCCGCTGATCGTGGTGCGCGGGGATGATGGCAGCCTGTGGACCCCGAATGGCCGGCATCGCCTGGCGGCGGCCAAGATGCTGGGGTTGCGGCAGATCACCGCGCTCGTTTCGCCCGACGAGGAGCTGGCCTTTCGGATCCTGGCCCTCAATACCGAGAAGGCCCATAACCTCAAGGATCGCAGCCTGGAAGTGATCCGCATGGCCCGCGCACTGGCCGAGAACAAACCCCGGGCCAAGGAGATCGACTTTGCCGCCGAGTTCGAGGCCCCGGAGCTGCTGACCCTGGGCATGATTTATTCGCAGAACAAACGCTTTGCCGGCGGGGCCTACAGCCCCATGCTGAAAAAGCTGGATCGTTTCAGCGAACGCACCCTGCGTGTCAGCCTGCGCGAACGCGAGGCGCAGGCGGCCCGCTTGCAGGAGATCGATGTGCAGGTCAAAAAGATCATCGAGAAGTTAAAGGCGCGGGGCTTCAAGTCGCCCTATCTGCGCAATTACGTGGTGGCGCGGATCAACCCGGTGCGTTTCCATCGTGCCAAAAAAGGCGATACCACGCCGCCGATGAGTGTCTCGGCGGCACTGACACGCATGGCGTCCGCGGCGAAAAAGTTCAATCTCGATTCGGTTAAGCCGGGCGAGCTGGCCCTGGTGGCCGCCATGTCCGGTGGTGAGAGCTGATGGCGGGTTCGAATAACAACGTGGTAGCCGATCAAATCGACTGTCGGGCCGGCTGCGGTGCCTGTTGTATCGCGCCGTCCATCTCCTCGCCGATTCCCGGCATGCCGGGAGGAAAACCGGCCGGCGTGCGTTGCATCCAGCTGGATGAGAATCATCTGTGTCGGCTGTTCGGGCTACCCGAACGGCCCGCGGTTTGCGAGCAGTTCAGCGCCACCGCCTCGATCTGCGGCGAGACGTATGAGGATGCCGTGTATCAGCTGCAATGGCTCGAGCGACAAACCGGGTGAGGGATTGAATGGCCAGCTGGTTGTTATATTGCCGGGCCGGGTTTGAGAACGAATGTGCCGCCGAAATCCAGGGCGAGGCTTTGCAGCGGGGCATCAGCGGTTATTGCAAGGCCCGGGTGGACAGTGGCTATGTGACTTTCACCAGCCATGATCCCGGTGCCGACCTGTTCGACGTGCTGGCACTCGAAGACCTGATCTTTACCCGCCAGTGGTTTGCTATCTTTGATCTGCTCAATGATCTGCCGCTGGCCGATCGACTGACGCCCATCCTTAAGTTATTGCAGCAACAACCGCATCGTTACGCTGAATTTTTTATCGAAACCCCGGATACCAATACCGGCAAGGAGTTGCAGAAACTTTGCCGGGCCCTGGCCCGTCCGCTGGAATCGCAACTGGAAACTGCCGGGCTCTATCAGGCAACGGCCGATGATCGACTGCATCTGTGTTTTCTCTCCACCCATGCGGCCTATATCGGTTATGCGCCATTGAATAACAGTTCAATCTGGCTGATGGGCATTCCCCGTCTGCGCGCGCCGCGCCAGGCACCGAGCCGTTCGGCCCTGAAGCTCGAAGAGGGCATACTGCGCCTGATGTTCGAGGACGAGCGCGACCGGTTTCTGCGATCGGGCATGAAGGCCGTGGATCTGGGCGCCGCCCCCGGGGGCTGGAGCTGGCAACTGATACAGCGCCACCTGTTTGTGATGGCAGTGGATAATGGTCCCATGCAGGAGGATTTGCTGGAATCGGGGCAACTCGAACATATCCGCGAAGACGGCTTTCGTTATCAGCCATCAAAGGCCGTCGACTGGATGGTGTGCGATATCGTCGACAAGCCGAAGAAGGTTACCGCGCTGATGGCGCGCTGGCTGGTCAACGGCTGGTGCCGTTATACGATCTTCAATCTCAAACTGCCGATGAAAAAACGTTACCAGGAAGTGCAGCAGTGCCTGACCCTGCTGCACGACGAGCTGACACATGCCGGCATCGAGGCCATCATCCGCTGCAAGCAGCTCTATCACGATCGCGAGGAAGTCACCGTGTGTGTTCTTATTGTAGGCGCCTCTGGGAAATAACGCAGAGGTCGC
>CAYOOC010000044.1:20783-25588 GCA_964405505.1 uncultured Thiohalophilus sp. | reverse complement strand
CGGTGATGGCTTCCGCACCCTGGCTGAAGGCCAACAGGTCAGCTTTGAAGTCGAACAGGGCCCCAAAGGCCCGCAGGCAGCCCGCGTTACCGCCGCCTGAGCCGGATTTCTACAATCCGCACTCCGAAACGGCAGCCCTGGGGCTGCCGTTTCTTTTTAGTCCTCCGAAAAATGTTCGGCCCCGGTTGGGGCTCGGCAAGATACCCATCTCCCTTGCCGGCGACGTGCTATCTTTAGCTAACCGCCACACACAGGAACACTGCCATGCGTCTGACCCGCTACTGCGCTTTGTTTTTCGGGGTCGTACTGGTACTGCTCACCCCGCTGGCACTTGCCCCCTCGATACAGGCTCAGCCACTTCGAATAACTCTGGGCACCGCCACCCCCGGTGGCGGCTTCCAGCTGTTCGGCCAGCACCTGGTCGAGACGATCAATGCCCACAGCACGGCAATTCAACTCGAAGAACGACCCACCCGGGGCAGCCGTCAGAACCTGACGTTACTGGAAGGAGGGGCGATCGACATTGGCCAGGTGGAAGGCAATGCGGCCCGCGTGGCCCTCGAAGGCATCGGTCGCGATCCGGCCAATCTCAAGGTCCTGAGCGTCATGTATCCCAACCCCGGCATGTTCGTGGTGCGCGCCGATTCGCCCTATCACAGCATCGCCGATCTCACCGGCCAGCTGATTGCCTTTGGCACCCGGGCATCCGGTTTGCGGATTCTGGTGGCCGATGTACTCGACGGTCTGGAACTCGATCCGGCGCAGGACTTTGAGCCGATCATCCTGGACCAGGCCGGTGACGGACCGGTGCTGGTACTGGAACAACAAGCCGCCGCACTGTGGGGCGCGGGAATCGGCTGGCCGGGGTTTGTCAAAGTCGCCGACAGTCAAGTCGGGGCACGCTTCATCGCCCCGGATGCCGAACAGATCGCCCGCATACGTCAGCGACACCCGCATCTCAAACCGATGTCGGTGCCCGCCAACACCTACCGTGGTCAGGACGAGGCGATCGACTCCGTCGGGCTCTGGTCGCTGATTCTGGTCCGCCCGGATCTCGATAAGGAAACCGTCTATCAACTGACGCGCGCCCTGCACCAGAGTGAAGCGGCCCTGGCCGGGCAACTGACCCAGGCCCGTTACACCACGGCCAAAAACACCGTGGAACAGGTTCCGCCGCAACGCTTGCACCCCGGTGCCGCGGGCTATTACCGCGAGATCGGGTTGTTGCCATAACCCGCAACGGGACTGTCTGTGCGGTAATCACTGTGCCCGGACCGTATTCATGTATAACACCGAGACGTTGTCCGGATAAGACATGAATCGCACAGCCTGGCGCAATGTTACAGAATTGTTGCAATGTTGACCGACGAACGACATAGCCCGCAAATAACTCACCGAACCGCTTCACGACAAGCGCCTGCCTGATAGAATGCAAACCATTCACGTTTTGAAGGATTCAAACACCATGCTCCGACGCCTTGTGTGCGGTATATCCAGCCTGACTATTTTACTGGCGACGAACGCAGCGGCCGCATCCGAGATCACCATGCAACCGCAACAGGTTGCCGACGGTATCTATGCCGTTATCCCGCCAACCCGGGAGTTACCCAATCCGCAAAATCGTGGCTGGAATTCGAACAGCGCCTTTGTTGTTACCGGCAACGGTGTACTGGTGGTGGATACCGGCAGTTCCACCGAGATCGGCGATGCCTTGAAAACGGCCATTGCCGGGGTAACCGATCAGCCGGTGCGCTGGATTCTCAACACCCATGCCCACGGGGACCACTGGCTGGGCAACGCGGCCTTCGAAGATACTGTGGAGAAGATCTATGCCACCCCATCGGTCATCGATCAGATCACATCACAGGGAGAGAACTGGGTTGCCAGTTTCAAGCGCATGACCGACGGTGCCACCGGCGATTCCAGAATTGTCCCGCCCGACACGCCCATTGACTCACGTCAGGAACGACAACCGGGTAACAAACGAATCGTGCTGTTTCCTTCCGGTGACAGCCACTCGCCGGGCGATCTGCTGCTCTGGCTGCCGGATGACAGGGTACTGATCAGCGGCGATGTCATCTACTCCGATCGCATGCCCTCGACCAACAATTCAAACCTGCAGCAGTGGATCATGCTGCTGCCCGAGCTGGAACAATTGCAGCCCGACGTGGTCATACCGGGACACGGCAGCGTCACGGATGTCCGTGGCATTGCGCGGCTGCATGAACTGCTCAGCGCGCTGTGGCAGGCCGTGGAAGAAGGGGTTAATAACGGCCTGGCCGCGTATGAAACCGTGCCGCTGGTCCGTGAACGACTGGACGATTTTGCCGGCGCCTACCCCGGCATGGACGAAAAACTCTCACGCGACGTGCCACGGGTCTATTTACAGGTTGAAGCCGCTACGTTCTAGAATAATCGGGCACGTACTAAAAAACGGATGTATCACCACTGATGACACACGCCCCTCACTCGACAGACACCCTGGACACTCATGCGACTGACTAACAGTACAACCGGTTACGGGCCCGTTGCCATATTTCTCCACTGGCTGACGGCACTGGCCGTCATCGGTCTGTTTGCACTGGGGCTGTGGATGGTGGAGCTGACCTATTACGACAGCTGGTATACCGAGGCCCCGGCGATCCACAAATCGGTCGGACTGCTGCTGTTTGCGCTGATCCTGCTGCGGCTGGTATGGCGTCTGGGCAATCCCCATCCCGAGCCGATCGGCCAGCCACTGGAAAAGCGTCTGGCCGGCAGCATGCACTGGCTGCTCTATCTGTTTATGTTTGCGGTACTGATCAGTGGTTACCTGATTTCCACGGCCAAGGGCAAACCGATCGAAGTCTTTGACTGGTTTGCCGTGCCGGCCACGGTCCACGATCTGCCTGAGCAGGAAGACATCGCCGGCCTGCTTCATTTTTGGCTGGCCTGGGGGCTGATCGTGTTGAGCAGCGGCCATACCCTGGCGGCACTCAAACATCACTTTATCGATCGCGACGCCACCTTGCGTCGCATGTTACGTTTTACCCATGACAACTAACAAGGAGTTAACCATGTCACGCATGCGCATCACCTCGTTTCTGACCGGTTTGTTATTACTGGCCTCGGGTCCCCTCATGGCCGCCGAGTACAAGATCGACACCGAAGGCCAGCATGCCTTTATCCAGTTCCGCATTCAACATCTGGGCTACAGCTGGCTGTATGGCCGCTTCAACGACTTTGACGGCAGCTTTACCTACGATGAAGATAATCCGAATAACTCGAAGGTCAACATCACCATTGACATGAGCAGTATCGACTCCAACCATGCCGAACGCGACAAGCATCTGCGCGAGGAAGACTTCTTCCATGTCAGCAAATATCCCGAGGCCCGTTTTGTCAGCACCTCCTTCGAGGAGCATGGTGATGGCACGGCCACCCTGAAAGGCGATCTGACCATCAAGGACGCCACCCGCAATGTCAGCATCGATGTGAAACATGTCGGTCACGGCGAGGACCCCTGGGGCGGTTATCGCCGCGGTTTTTCCGGCACCACGACCATCAAGCTGAAGGATTTCAATATCGATTACGACCTGGGACCGGCCTCGACCTATGCCGAGCTGGAACTGTCGATTGAAGGGATTCGGCAGTAATTGTCATGTTTCTGGCTGCACCCGGTTTTTTTGAAGCTTTCGCCGTATCAGAGAAACCGGGTTCGCGCTGCCAGATCGTCCCGGGAAAGTGTCACATCACGTAAACCCGAACCGTCTTCCTCTGCACCAATCACCACACCTATACCGGAGACCGGAATCAGGCTGTCAACCTGGAACCGACCTTCACTGCCGCGCAGGAAACACTCTTCATCAAAAAACAGACGATCGCCGCTGGCGTCGACCTCGTCGATGGCGATGGTCTCATAACCGATGAGTTTAACGATCTCCTCGAAACTGTCGATCTCGATGGGCTCAATCGAACGGGATTGTGGACGAATCAAGAAAGCCTTCATTAGGCTGCTCCTTAATTATATATAAAGACAGGACGTCAGTTGGCGCCCAGTTCCAGCACCGACGGCAAGACCAGTGTAATAAAGCCGGTAATCAGAACGGCACCGATGAGATTCAGTAACACGCCGACCCGGGCCATCTGTGGAATCGTCACCTGCCGACTGGCGAACACAATCGCATTCGGTGGTGTCGCCACCGGCAGCATAAACGCAAAGGAGGCGGCTAGGGCCGCGGAGGCCATCAACGCCAGCGGGGCAATTTCCGCTGCCAGGGCAAAGCCGGACATTACCGGTAATAACAGTGAGGCGGTCGCGGTATTGGAGGTCACTTCGGTCATGAAGATCACCAGCAAGACTACCGCCCCCACCAGGATAACCATGTTCGCGCCCTGTAACAGGGTCAATTGCTCTCCCAGCCACTCGGTCAGACCACTGGCGGCAAACCCGCTGGCCAGGGCAAAACCGCCACCGAACAGGATGATGATATCCCACGGGATGCGCACGGCGGTTTTCCAGTTGAGCAGAAACTGCCCTTTTTTAATATCCGCCGGGATCACAAATAACAACAGTGCCCCGAGGATCGCCACACTGGAGTCGGTGATCTCACTCAGCGCCGGAATCTCGTTGATCAGGCCCCGAAACAACCAGACCAGCACCACGAAACCAAATACAATCAAGACCCGTTTTTCCTGCTTGCTCATCGGCCCGAGTTCATCCAGTTGCTGGCGGATAACACTACGTCCCCCACTTAATCCCTCGGCCATGGTCTGGCGAAACGCCACCCGCGTCAGGAACCACCAGGTAATAAACAGCATTACCA
>CAYOOC010000044.1:0-20773 GCA_964405505.1 uncultured Thiohalophilus sp. | reverse complement strand
GCGGCGAACAGCATCCACTCGGCAAAACCGATGCTGTAGCCATACTGTTTTTCCACCACGCCGGCGAGAATCGCATTCGGCGGTGTCCCGATCAGGGTTGCGATCCCGCCGATGGAGGCGGCATAGGCAATGCCCAGCATCAGTGAAATGCCAAACCAGGTCGGTGTCAGGGCTTCATCCTCCGCCGGCTGTTCCGGCGATAACTGGCGCAATACCGCCATGCCGATGGTCACCATCAACATGGCGGTGGCGGTGTTGCTGATCCAGCAGGACAAAAAGGCCGTCGCCAGCATAAACCCCAGCAACACCCGGCTCGGCGTGGTGCCGACCAGGCGAATGGTCTGCAAGGCGATACGTTTGTGCAGACCCCAGCGCTCGATCGCCATGGCGATCAGAAAACCGCCCATGAACAGATAGATCAGATGGTTGGCATAGGAGGCTGTCACTTTGGCGGCTGGCATCACCCCCAGTAATGGGAACAGCGCTATCGGAATGAGTGCTGTAGCAGGAATCGGTATCGCTTCGGTAATCCACAGGGTCGCCATCAACAGGGTTACCGCCGCGGCCTTCTGGCCTTCCGGTGACATGCCTTCCGGCGTCGGGATCAAGAGCATGAGGACAAACAACAGTGGGCCAAGTGCCAGGCCGATCAATTGCCGTCGGCTAAAGCCAACTTCCTTCAGTTGCATGCTATCCCCCTGTTTCGACCGGTACCAGCCCGGCTAAGCCATCACGACTACCATACTCAAACGTCCGGAAGCCGGCAATCATCCTGTCTGCGCGGACATAAAAAAACCCGCATCCAGGCACGGATGCGGGTGCTTACCACCAATGGCAGAGGAGTTATTGGAGGAGTTTAAAAGTCGTGCTTGAGACCGAGCATGAAGGTGCGCGGCTTGCCGGGACGCAAGCCGGCCGGACGCCGGGCCACGGCATAGGTCTCATCCAGCAGGTTCTCGACGGTCAGATACACCTTGCTGTTCTCGGCGAAACGATAGTCACCGCCAAGATCGACTACCAGATGGGAGTCGACCTTCTGATCCGCCAGGATGCCACCCTGACCGGCCACGGTCCGCATTTCATCCTTATACTTGGCGGCCAGATCCACACGCCAGTTGCTGTATTCCACACCGATTCCGGCCGACAACTGATGCTGCGGCAAATAGGGCAGTTCATCGCCCGGTTCCACGGTACCCCACTCGCCGAAGCTGCTGGAGAAGCCGTTATCGAAGGTGGCATCAGTATAGGTATAGCTCAGGCGTACCGGTAAACCATAAGCCTTGCCGCTGTCGGCGGCCAGATCCCAGCTGAGCGAGGCTTCCAGCCCCTGCACGGTCACTTCACCGGCCTGGAACTGATCGCCGATGGTGCAACCGCCGCCGCTGGATGCGGTGCAGGTGCCCAGCAGGTTGCTGTAGTCGTTGTAGAAGGCAATAGCCTCACCCTGCATGCTTCCATCGTTATAACGCAGACCGGCTTCGAGATTGGTGCTCTTCTCCTCGTCCGCATCGGAGCCCGGTGACGGCGGGGTAAAGCCGCGATGAATGCCGGCCAGCAAGCGAACCCGATCATTGAGCTGATAGGTTGCACCGAAACCGGGGATCCAGACATCAATCGAGTGCTCGGTGACAGTCAGACTGCTACCGGTGCGGCCGGGATCACTGGTGCCGTAATCCTTGCGTTCGGTGTCGATGGATTCATAACGCAGACCCGGCTGCAGGGTCCATTTGTCAAACTGAATGGTATCCTGCACAAAGGCGGCCAGAGCCGTTGCGCTGGAGACCCGGTTACTCTCGGAGCCCGGTGCACCGGCGGTGGTCAGCACCATGGTGCCGTTATCCATTTTGTATTGATCGACATGCTGGAAACGATCGACCTCGTCCTCGTGATAACGCAGGCCGTACTCGATATCGTGCCGCGCGCCGCCCTTGTCGAAGGACATGGCCAGTACCGACTGAACACCCTGTGAATAGTATTCGCGATTATTCGCCTTGACCGCCAGATAATCATCCACGCTGTCACCGCCCTTGATGACCGCCATTTCGGCCGAGAAGGTCGAGGGGTCATCCAGGATGGAACTGATACCATTACCGTTGACCTTGTCCAGCTTGTACCAGTTACGCGCGAAGTCCTGGCGATACAGAGTCGTTGTCACATCCGCCTTCGGCGACAACTCGGCAAAGTGACGCAGGCTGTACTGTTGCTGATCCGCATTCATTTGATCGCGCTGCGAGGCGGTATAACGCCGATAAGGCGTGGCATTGAAGTCATCCTGCGTCAAACCCAGGTAGGTTTCGTTGGAGACCTCGTCATAGGCGCCCAGCTTGAGTTCGAGTTCCTGGTAGGTCTTCGCATCGGCGCCGGTGTTCACGCGGAACTTGGTCAGGTAATCCTCGGTATCAAAACCGGTATTACCGCCATTGTCCAGGTCCTTGAAACCGTCGGAGCTGTACTGGAAGGTTTCCGCCATCCAGCCAAACTGCTCGCCACTGTCACCCACATGAACATGGGTGCGACGGGTGGTATCGCTGCCCTGACTGACGTCGACCTGGCCACCAAACTGATTGGGAATGGAACGGCTGATCAGGTTCAGCGCGCCGCCGGTGGTATTGGGACCATATTTAATGGAACTGGACCCCTTGCGCACTTCCACCGACTCCATGCGCCCGGCGCTGGGGAAATAATAGGCCGCCGGTGCCGCATAGGGCGCCGGCGCGGCCAGCACACCGTCTTCCATCAGCGTGATACGCGCACTGCGATCCACGCCCGTGCCTCGCATGCCGATGTTGGGCCGCAGGCCATAACCATCTTCTTCCTGCAGATTCACGCCCGGCACTTCACGCAGAATGCGATTGATATCGCTGTACTCGTGTTTTTCCAGCTCTTTCTCGCTGATGAAATGCGCGGAACCGGCGATCGCCTGGGCACCTTGCTGGCTGCCGACCACGGTGACCCGCTCCAGTACCCGGGATTTCGAGGTTTTGTCTTCGTCGGCATACAGCGCCTGCGGCGCCAGGGCAAAAGCGACCGCGGCGGCCAATGGCGCCAGGCGACGTGATGTAGTCGTGGTCTTACAGGTTTTTTGTTTGCTGTGCATGACAGTCTCCCATTGATTAAACGACGTTTTTGGGCTGGCTGACCGGCATCAATGGATGCACAGCTGGCTGGCAATAAGTGAATATTGAATGATGAATTTTAAATTTTTAATCCAATTACTTGGTTAATATCAGTTTGCCGCTGCGGGTTCGCCGCAGCATGTAAATCTCACCCCGGTGTTCGATATGCAAGGGCCGGCCGTCCGGCAGCAAGGCCTCGCTACTGATCAGGTGCATACCGGACTCGGAGGTATTGCGATTCCGGGTATCCGGATTTGACGATTGTTTCTCACTCATCGCGCTACTGTTTCTCCGGTTCGGTGACAAAACCGATACGTTCTATGCCATGACGTCGGGCGGCCGCCATCACTTTGGCAATCGACTCGTAATTCGCTGCCCGATCCGCTTCCAGATGCAGCTCCTGTTCCGGTTTGTTGATGCTCTGCAGGCGTGAGGTAAATTGCTCCCACGACAGGGCATCGCCGTCCCATAACAGCCCCCCATCGGCCTCGATACCGATCACGATGGTCTGTTCATCCTGTTCACTGGGACTGGACGAGGCCGCCGGCAGCTCCACCTTGACCGCATGGGTGATCACCGGCGCAGTAATAATGAACACCACCAGCAGTACCAGCATTACATCCACCAGCGGGATCATGTTGATCTCCGCCATCGGTTGTTCCGCCGATTGTCCAAAACCGCCGAAAGCCATTACGCCCCCTCCGCCGCTACACGCAGTGACGGTTTCACCGCATCGGATTGGCGGGAGAGCCCGGCGCCGGTCATCAAAAAGGCGTGCAGATCGTGGGCGAAAGCGTCCTGCTCATCCATCAGCACCCGGTTGGCCCGCACCCTCGCGTTGTAGGCGAGGACCGCCGGAATGGCCGCGGCCAGGCCGGCGGCGGTCGCGATCAACGCCTCGCCCAGCGGACCGGCCACCACTTCCATGCTGGCATTGCCCTGGGCGGCGATATCCAGCAGGGCGTGATAGATCCCCCAGACGGTGCCGAACAACCCGACGAACGGGGCGGTACTCCCCACCGAGGCCAGCACGGTCAATCCGGACTGCAGGCGAGTACTCTCGCTGTTCATTGCGTTGCGAATAGTACGCACCAGAAACTCGTCGGTACTGCAGGCATCCCCCAGTCGGGTATGTTGCCGATCCCGGTAATGGCGCAGGCCGTTGATACCGGCCAGGGCAATGCGTCCCAGCGGACTGCCTGACTGTTGTGCCACCTGCTCGGCTTCATCCAGATCATGGGCGTTCCAGAACTCCTCGAGAAAACGGCGGTTGGCTTTACGTTGCCCACGCACCAGCACAATGCCGGCCAGGATCAGGTACCAGGTGGCGACGGACATCAGCACCAGCGTGGCGAATACGGCAATCAGCACCCCGTCGCCCTGCGCGAAAACGTAATCCAGTGACATAACTCTCAACTCTCCAGTTTGAATGTAATCGGCACGACCACCCAGGCTGCGATCGCCGAACCACCGCGGCGCGCCGGCTCAAAACGCCAGCGCTTGACCGCCTGCAGTGCGGCCCGATCCAGTCGCGTTGAGCCGCTGGAGCTGGCCAGTTCCACCGCCTGTGGATTGCCGTCGGCACCGACCCGTACCCGCAATGCCACATTGCCCTCTTCGCCCAGCCGTAGTGACGCGCGGGGATAATCCGGTGGCCGGTTATTCAGATACTCGGCCTCGAACAACGGCTGACTGGTGACCGGCTCCGGATCCCCCGTCGCTGTTGTCTCCGTCTCCTCGGGCGCCTGTTCAGCTTCGCGCGTCGGTTCCGGTTCCGGCTCCGGCTCCGGTTTGGGCTCCGGTTTGGGCTCCGGCTCCGATTTGGGCGCCGGTTTTGGTTCGGGCTCCGCCTTGCGCTCCACCATGCTTACCTGAATGGTCCGCTGGGCGCTGACTCTGGGTGCCTGCGGGTCACTGACGCTGGCCATCCAGACCAGCGCCTCGCCGTGAGCGACCAGACTGACCAGCAGCAGTGCCACTTTCAATGAGGGACACAGCAACTTGTCGCGACAGGCGCCTAACCAGCGACCGTTGCCTGCTGTCACCATTGTCTCTGGCCTCCAGTAAAATCAGTCAGTTAGCACAGGGCCTCCACCGGATCCCTACAGAGCAGAAATGGTAATGGTAATGAGAATCGTTGTCAATTAGGTTTATAAAATTTATTCCCCAGACCCTGACCCGGGAAAAGATTTCGTCTTCCGGCCGGATTAGAGGTAAAACAGGGAATCTGGTAAGAAACTGGAGATGAACTACCGGGAGGAGCTCATATGAACAAGCTCGGCAAACTGCTGCTCGCCTGCCTGCTCTGTCTTGGCCTCGTTGCTGGGCTGGTCTGGCTGGTTAAGGCACTGATCTAGGCTGCAATGACGCGGTCTGAATACCGTGTACTGGAACCGAGCCAGACGCTGCCTGCCGTTCAGGCCACAGTTATCTCCGCCGGCGCACGCTGTAAGGTTACGGAGAGGATCATAACCGGCAACTATTGGTTGTCTGTTGATGGATATAGGCAAACTTTGCCTGCCAACGGATCTGCTATATAAAGACCAGCGTCTTGACGATACTGAATGGGAGAAAATGAAATCCCACGTTGAGCTTGGCATCAACCTGTTGCAGAAGAGCGCGGATTCTCCGGACAGTATGATCGAGATTATTCGCACGCATCACGAACGTCTCAACGGTGGCGTGGCGGCTACCCCTCTGGTCTACAGGAAAGTCAGATCTCCCTGTTTGGACAGATAGCCGGCCTTGTGGATCAGTATATCGCCGTCACCAGTCCACGTCCTTATGCCGAGACGCTATCCCCCTTCCAGGGCGGAAGAGATGTTGTACAAACGACGAGGCAGACAGTTCGATGAAATGTTGGTGGAATACTTTATCCAGATGCTCAGCACCTATCCAACCGAATCGCTGCTTGAACTAAGCTCCGGCGAGATGGATATTGTCAAGGCCCAGAAGAGCGGTCATAACCTGCGCCCGGATGTCATTTTGATGCTGAATCCGGACAAGCAACCCTGCGGCTCCTACATTCTCGTTAGCCTGGACAATTACAACATTAATAAACAGCCAGTGAGTATCCACCGATACCCTGGCTGACGGGGACTATGGCATACAAATCGAAGAACTGTCCTTATAACCAGATTACCGGTTCTTCCTCCAAAAGGTAGAGTTTATTACTCAGGATAATCATCCCCGCCCTCTCCGGCCTGTTTCTGCGCACAGGCATCCCCGTTATGATCTAGGTAATTACCCTGATTTTCTTTTGTCAAAAAAGGTGGATAATACACAGCTGTTAGCGCGTCCATTACTGCAGATGGGACCCGGGCGCAATCCGATTTCCGACTTTTCGATTAGAAACGACCTGACAGGGATACACCGGAGCAGGATTTAGACCTATGACCAGAATCTCGGTATTACGTGACAGCCAGCAGATCACGGTGTGCGAACTCGCCGCCGGCACGCTCACCATTGGCCGTGCCGAGGACAACAGTCTGCACCTGGATGATAAAACGATCAGTAAACATCATGCCCGCATCGTGACCTACTTCAATGCCACGCACGTCGAGGATCTGGGCAGTACTAACGGCACCTATGTCAATGGCAAGAAGGTCAACAAAAAAGTTCTGCAACCGGGGGATGTACTGAAAATCGGCGAGCATCAACTGCGGCTGGATCCCGAATCAGATCAGGTGAAAGCCCTCGTCGGATAGAAAACCGGCCATCAGCACGACGGGCATAAAAAAGCCGGGCGATGGCGTCAACATCGCCCGGCGAGGCCCTGAGACAAACCTCAATGATTTAAGTCAGGCAGCCTCCTGCTGCTCCATCTCATCCCGGTATTCGCCTTTACTGGCCAGCGCATTGAGTCTTGCCCGATGCAGTAACGCCTTGCGAGCCGCATCCACCTGGCTCGTATCGCCCTTCCAGGTGGTCAATGCCTGATGCTGCAGGGCGCGCGCATACGAGAAAGTCAGCTGCCAGGGCAATGAGAGGCTCTCGGCCAGCCGGTTCATGGTGTTCAGGTGCTGCGTGGCCTGCTCATCGCTCTGCCCGCCGGAGAGAAAGGCAATCCCCGGGACCGCCGCCGGGACGGTCTGTTGCAGGCATTCCAGTGTACGCTCGGCCACTTCCTCGATGCCAGCCTGCTTCGCGTTATCCTTACCACTGACTATCATGCTGGGCTTGAGTACCATACCCTCGAAGAAAATATCCTGCCGGTAAAGCTGCTCGAAAACCGCGTGCTGGGTTTCCCGGGTAATGGTAAAACTGTCCTCGATGGAATGCCCGCCATCCAGCAATACTTCGGGTTCTACGATGGGTACCAGTCCGGCCTCCTGACACAATGCAGCATAACGGGCCAGTGCATGGGCATTGGCTTGCAGGCAGGCGCGACTGGGCAGGCTTTTATCCATATCAATGGTAATCACGGCGCGCCATTTGCAAAACCGCGCGCCCATGCCACGATACTCTTCCAGTCGTTCACGCAGGCCATCCAGGCCTTCGGTTACCTTCTCGCCCGGATGCAGTGCCAGTTCCTTGGCCCCGGTATCGACCTTGATGCCGGGAATAATATCCTGCTGCTGCATAAGTTCGACAAATGTTTTTCCCTCGGGATTTTTCTGCCGGATGGTCTCATCGTATAAAATAGCGCCGCTGATATACTCTCCCAGCCCCGGCGTTCCGAGCAGCAGATCCCGGTAGCTAATCCGGTTAGGTTCGCTATTTTCCACACCAACGGCCTGCAGACGCTTGCCGCAGGTCGGATTGCTTTCATCCATCGCCAGAATACCCTGTCCGGGCGCCACCATGGCCCGGGCGGTCTCTTTCAGTGCAGCGTAGTCCATTCTACAACCTCCTGTATTTGATTTGGCATTCTCTTAATCGTCCCGCTGCCGCAACCATTCGGGTGCTGTTCGGCGGGAGCATTCACGCCTGAATTTTCTTAGCCCTAAAGCTAGCGCACAAACTCGCTGACGGCTAAAAAATATTGTTTATGCCTTGCAACGCGACGGATAATATTACTCACAGTGCAACATAATAAAGGCACAAACATGGCGCCAGACGGGCGTTCACAAGCCAGCAAAAAGTACCGGGGAATAAGTTGTTACAGAAAGTGCAGGATTAGAGCTGTTTGATAACTTCAGTTTATTGATTAAAAAAGCCAACCAGCAACCGCGTTCACCGCGAGGGTATCAGGAAAAAAACGGACCTGTCACGGGATGACAGATCCGTCTGTGGCGGGCGGTGAGAAAATCGGCCTCAGAATTTGTAGACCGCGCCAATAGAAATGGCGGAAGGACTGCCACCGGCGGCGGTGGTCAGCTCATCGCCATGGCCGCCGTCGATCCCCTGGTAGCTTGCATTGGCGTCATTGTCGGTCAGGGTATAGGCGGCATAAATCTGGGTTGCCTCATCCAGCTGATTAAACACGCCCAGAGCCAGATGCTGCGCCCCGGAGTCGGTCTGACCACCATGATCGTCGGCTATCAGGTACTGCGCGCGGATATCCAGCGAGCCATCAAGCTTGTATTTGGCATTCACCCCATAGGCATCACGCTCGAAAACGGGATCGTCGCTGTCAGTGGACTCGTAGATGGCACCAAGCTGCAGTCCTTCCAGTGTGTAGATAGCCATCAGGCGCAGGTTGTCGACTTCTTCGGCATTGCTAACCGGATCCAGCGACCACTGTTCCAGCGCCGCGCCAACCGTCAGTTGATTCATGTTGTAAGTGAGCGATACGCTGATCAGATCACGATCGTTGTTATCTAATCCACCAGTAACATTGTCAGAAGAAGGATCGGCGGAATACATGGCGCGCACTTCCAGTGCATCAAATTGGTTACGGTACATGACAGCATTGTCGGCCCTGTCATTGAGGACATTACCATAATCGTCATTATCAGGACCGTTACCGTCGCTATAGGAACCCAAAATGGCACGTCGATCACCGATCGTGTCACTGAACATCGCCCAGGCGGATCCCAGCGACTTGGACGGAGTATCGTAGTGACCGGCAAGAACCTCGCCAAAATCCCCCTTCATGCCCAGAAAACTGTTGCGCGAACCGAATTCTCCGCCGCTTTCGGCAATATCCACATTCTGTTCATACTGCCACATCAAAGTCATGCCCGAATTGATCGCGTGCTCGCCCTTGAAGCCGATGCGGGTGGAGTTATTCGATACATTGAGCTGACTGTCCTCGCCGGTCGCATCCGGATCGCTGTAATCGAGCGAAACATGCGCCTTGCCGTACAGTTCCAGCTTGTTGCCAATCAGTTCAACTGCCTGGCCAGTACCGGGCAGAACGAAAAAAAGCATTCCGGTGACAAACAAATTGCGTTTTCTCATCAGAGACTCCTGTTATAAAAATGGATGACAAGTATGATAATTCGACTATTCTTTCATTATAACATTGACCGAGGCCCGCATGTTAATGCGCACTGTCTCGACATTCAGCGACAGCACAGGTGACACAATGACCGACATTACTGCTTTACTCGGCAACGAGGTCGACGATCTGCTAAACTACCGTTGTACCACCTTGCCTGATACGAATCTACACCTGCCCGGTCCCGATTACCTGGAACGGGTAGTAGCGCGCAAGAACCGCAAACCGGCGGTCTTGCGCAACCTCAATGCTATTTTCCAGCATGGCCGACTGGCCAACACCGGTTATGTCTCTATTCTGCCGGTGGATCAGGGTGTGGAGCATACCGCCGGTGCGTCTTTTGCCCCGAATCCCGCCTATTTTGATCCGGCCAATCTGTTTGAGCTGGCGATACAGGGTGGCTGTAATGCCATCGCCTCCACCCTTGGTGTGCTGCAGTCGGTCGCCCGGGACTATGCCCATAAAATTCCGATGATCCTCAAGATCAATCACAACGAGGTGCTGAGCTATCCCAAGCACTATGATCAAACCCTGTTTGCCAGTGTCGACCAGGCCTTTGACATGGGCGCCGTGGCTGTCGGCGCGACGGTCTATTATGGCTCGCCCGAATCACGGCGCCAGATCATGGAAATCAGCGAGGCTTTCGAATATGCCCATTCACTGGGCCTGGTTACGGTTCTGTGGGCTTATTTGCGCAACAGCGACTTCAAACAACAGGATAATGACTATCACACCGCGGCGGATCTGACCGGCCAAGCCAACCATCTGGCAGCGACGATCGATGCCGACATCATCAAACAGAAGCAGGCAACCCTCAACGGCGGATTTACCACCATTGGTTTTGGCAAAACACATCCCGACATGTATGACAAACTGGTCTCCGAGCATCCGATTGATCTGGTCCGCTACCAGGTTGCCAATTGCTATATGGGCCGGGTCGGCATGATCAATTCCGGCGGCGCCTCCGGTGAAAACGATTTGCAACAGGCCGTGCGTACCGCGGTGATTAACAAGCGCGCCGGCGGCATGGGTTTGATCAGTGGCCGCAAGGCATTTCAAAAGCCCATGCAAGAAGGCGTTACCTTGCTCAACGCCATTCAGGACGTCTATCTGGACTCGAAAGTGACCATCGCCTGAGTGAATCAAATCATTCTTCGCAGTCTATATTCAAAATTCCCAGTTGCGACTGACGCCCGGTTTGATGGACTCCAGCTGCTGAACGATTTTCTCGCGATTGGTCAACAAGGGCGCGTCACCCATGCGCTTGAGAACCTCTTCCTCGTGGGCATTGTGTTCGAGCATCGCCTGATAGAGCGGCTCCAGGGAAGTCTCGAAATGATCGAAATTGCGGTTTTTGATCACCGTGGCCAGATCGTTGAGTAGCCGCTCGAGATTGTCGTGCTCATACATCAGGTCCCCGATATCATCGTCCGGGTCCGCGACTTCCTGTTTGAAAAACGGGTAGATCACCTCGTCTTCCATTTGTATATGCAGTTTCAGATCGTCAATCACGCTGTTGAACAGCTGCACAGCCGTTTTCCAGTCCTCGGCACCGGCAGCAAGCTCGCATTGTTTGACGGTCTCTTCGAAACGGCGATGATCGTGTACCAGCCAATTATCGGTGTTATTTCCCGGCATCGCTCCTCCTTATTCGGGCAGATCCGCCTACTTTTTCAGTCGGACGATCCCCATCATCTTCAACGCCATTTTTTCAAACATCGGCTCGGAAACGCCCCGCTTGATCTTGTACAGGAAATATTTCTCGAATCCAATCTTGGCCCAGTGAACCCACTTACCTTTTTTGAACCAGGTGACATTACGCGGTGGAATCTGGGGAATCGCCACAAACGCCGCACCGGTATCGCCCAGGTCCGCCAGACAGAAGGCGTTCCAGCTACCCTTGGATTCGACCGGCTTGTCTTCCAGTTCGGCCTGGATATTATTGACGATCGCGGTCACCATGGATTCGATCATATAACCGGTCTTGGGTGCGCCGGTCGGTACCGGGGTGGCCTCTACCGGGGGAATGGCGATACAGACACCGGCCGAAAAGATATTCGGATACTGGGGGCTGCGTTGATATTCATCAACCTTGACGAACCCGCGCGGGTTACACAACTCCGGCACGTTGGCCACCGCATCGACTCCCTTGAAGGCCGGCAACATCATGGCATGTTTGAACTCCAGCTCATGCTGCTTTTTGACTTCGCCGTCTTCGTTGAGTTCGTCAACATACATCTTGCCATCTTCGACCCGGGTTGTTTTGGCATTGGTGATCCAGCTGATATGCCGGTTGCGGAACTCATGCTCCAGCATGCCTTTGGAATCCCCGACACCGCCGAGGCCAAGGTGGCCGATATAGGGCTCGCTGGTGACAAAGGTAATCGGCACCTTGTCACGAATTTTCTGTTTTTTCAGGGCCTGGTGCAGAATCGCCGCATATTCATAAGCCGGTCCGAAGCAACTGGCGAACGGGGCAGCACCCACAATGACAGGACCGGGATCTTCCAGCAGTTTTTGGAAATCGGCATAGGATTTTTCCGCGTGGTCGACGGTGCAGACCGACTGGGTATAGCCGCCATCGGGACCGGTTCCCTCCACTTCGTCGAAAGCCAGCTTTGCCCCGGTGGTAATCACCAGGTAGTCATAATTGACCGTTTCACCACCTTCGAGGTTGAGGGTGCTGTTGTCCGCGTCAATGGCATCGACGCGTTTGGCAATAAAGTTGATATTGCGCTTCTCGAGATAGCGCCCGATCGACACGGTGATTTTTGGCCGGGTGCGCCAGCCGACCGCCAGCCAGGGATTGGAGGGGACAAACTGAAAATAATCCGTCGCGTTGACGACGGTAATCTCATGCGCCTTGCCCAGCGCCTCGCGCATCTCGTAGGCGGCGGGAACACCACCGATGCCTGCGCCCAGAATCACAATATGTGCCACGGCAAACCCCCTTTATGTTTTATGCAAGACATTTAAATAATGGCACACAGATCCGGAAAAGAAATTGACGAAAATCAGTAAAACCCCGATTTTTACAAATTTATCCTACTGCGCCCCGATAGGCATACAAATAAAAACAGAATTCCTGGGTTTTTCCCGCCGGGGTTCTGTGCCCCTCCTCGCGGGAGCCCAGCAGCTCGAATTCCTCGCCCAGGGTCTGATTGAGCAACCCGGCGCTGTAGCGACGTACCGGGAGACCGCTGCACATCGGTGGTCCATCGTGCGTAAAGGCGCCAATCACCAGGTGACCTCCCCGCTGTAGCCCCTCGCGTAATGCCGCAATATACGCCTGTCGGTCGGCATCCCCGGTCAAAAAATGGAATACGGCCCGATCGTGCCAGATCCGGTACTTGCGCGGCGGCGCAAATTCGGTAATGTCAGCCTGGATCCACGCCACTTTTGCCGCCTGCCGGCCAAGCCGCTGCTGCGCCGCGAGCAGCGCCGGTTCAGCAATATCCAGCACGCTCAGATCCGTATAACCACTCTCAAGCAGGCAATCGACCAGCGTGGCAGCGCCGCCACCGATATCGATCAACGGCGCGTCATGCGGGCAACCGGCAATACGAATCAGCTCCAGCGAGACCTCGGGACGGGGCTGATACCAGCTGACCTCCCGGGCATCCTTCTCCCGGTAAACCTGTTCCCAGTGCTGGCGACGCGAAATGGACATGCTGTGTCGAGTCCCGATTTGATAAGATACCTGCGCAGGTGATTACCCGCGATGATCCTCTTTGTCGATCATACGGGAGCATGGTGCCTTGATCGGGATCAAATCAGATCAGGGAGTGGTGCAGACTGTTGAAAAACAACCGGTTACTCGGTTCGGCCGGCATCCGGATTGGCCCGCTCACTGACCAGAGCAGTGCGCAGGGCCCGGATTTCTTCGCGCAGAGTCCGGATTTCCTGTTCAATCGCCCCACTTTCCTGGTGGATGGTATTTTCAATCTCGCCGCGATCCCGGGCATGATCGACCTCATGCATGGTCTGCATGGTATCGACAATGATGCCGATAAACAGATTCAGCATGGTAAAGGTCGCGATCAGGATAAACGGTACGAAGAACAGCCAGGCATAGGGATACTCCTCCATCACCGGCCGAACGATACCCATGGACCAGCTCTCCAGCGTCATGATCTGGAACAGGGTATACATCGACGCGCCAATGGAACCGAACCATTCAGGAAAGGCGTCGCCGTAAAGGCCGGTCGCCATCACCGCGAAAACATAGAACAGCAACAGCATCAGACCGGCGATCGAGGCAATCCCGGGTACCGCATGCAGCAGCGCCTCGACGATAAAGCGCAGCTTGGGAACCATGGAGATCAGGCGCAGCACACGCAACACGCGCAGTGCACGCAGTACCGCCAGCGGTCCACTGGCCGGGATCAGCGCAATCGCGACCACAATAAAGTCGAATACATTCCAGGCCACGCTGAAAAACCGCAATCGATAGGCGAACAGCTTGATCCCGATCTCCAGTACAAATACGGCCAGGATAATCCGATCCGCCCCGATTAAAAACGGCCCGACCTGCGCCATCACCGCACTGGAGGTCTCCAGCCCGAGAATCACCGCATTGATAATGATCAGAACAACAATCGCATGCTGGATACGCCGCGATTCAATCCAGCGCCCGGCCCGGGCACGCAATGAAGCGGGATCCAGATCCCGGAGAATGACATCGACCATGGTATTTAAAGACTCGACGAAGTTTGACTGACACACCAGCCTGCCAACAGTAACAGACTGCCCCCTCCCCGACCCGTGGCCCGGAGCGGATAGAGTTTACCAGTTTTTTCCGCCCTCCCGGTAACACGCCCGGCCATACCCGGCAAACCATGTTCCTGAGCAGAATTAGGCACCTTTGTTCCAGGGTGATAAAATACCCGTCCATGTTCCCATCACTCCCACACGAACTGCTGCTGGCTACCTGCGCCATCCTGCTGGCTGCCTATGTCTTTCGCGGCATCACCGGTTTTGGTTCCGGTTTGATCGCCATTCCGCTGCTGGCACTGTTCATGCCGTTGACCTTTGTCGTGCCCTATATCAGTTTTGTGGATGTCACCGCGTCCCTCGTGCATGGCTGGCGTTACCGCCGGCACACCGCGTGGCGGGACGTCTTGACGATCCTGCCGTTCACCGTATTTGGCGTTGTCCTGGCCCTCTATCTGCTGAAGAGCCTGGATACCTCGTTGCTGGTTAATGCCCTGGGTATTTTTGTGCTGTTATTTGCCGTCTATAGCCTCGTCGGCCCCGTGCTGAAACGCCAGATCAGTGCCCGCTGGTCGGTTGTCGCAGGATCGCTGGGCGGGATTGTTGGCACGTTGTTCGGCACCAGTGGACCACTGTATGTGATTTATTATCAGTTACGCGGCCTGCCAAAGAGCGTATTTCGCTCCACCATCGCGACGGTGTTTTTAATCGAAGGTGGTATCCGCCTCTTCGGTTATGCCTTGGCCGGGTTGTACAACCGCGAGGTCCTGCTCTGGATAGCCGGCTCGTTGCCGTTAATGGCAATCGGCTTGTACATCGGCGGCCATATTCATACCACTATTACCCAGCGTCAGTTTCAACGTGCCATCGGGATCTTGCTTGTCATCAGCGGCATCGCCCTGCTGGCCAAATAATTGTGTACCGATTGCTAAAAAAGATCGCAGGTTGGTCCCCCCTTACCCGACAATACTCCGTCAATCTCCGGATGGCTTTCGAGCTTGTTGAGAATTTCACCATATAGTGAGTCCGGAGTATTGCTCGCAAAGGTAATATCGACAAATCCGTTTTCATCAACCTTATAGGTGGCAAATTCAAAACTGCCGTCATAATCAAAAAGGATGTTTGCTACCGCCTCGTCGGCCAGTTGCAATCTGTCAGCAGCCTGTACAGACGGCAATGACAGAACGATGAAACACAGTGGGAGGAGAACATAACGGAGAATATTCGGCATATTCATATCCTTTCAGGCCAGGGACAAATAACCATATAAAATTTATATTATAACCAGTAAAATGGCAACTGTCTCTTATACTGACGTACCCCGCTATTGAGGTGATAATCCGTTGCAGATAAGAATCGATGAGCCGCCAGAGACCAAACGAAGATTTCCTTGCTGACTCATCAGGAGCAGGTACCATTAATACATCGAGTCACTCCTCTTCCCAGATAACAACGCGATCTCGACCGGCGCTCTTGGCCTCGTAGAGTGCCGTATCGACCCGACTGAGAACTTCTTCAGCTTTATCCCCCGCGTCTATCATATATACCCCGATAGAGACGCTCACCGGAGGAAGAAGACTGCCGTCATAACTTTCTACTTTATGCTCACGAATATATTGTCGCAGCCTTTGCGCAATCGCTTCGGCATTGGTCTCATTGGTGTCCGGCAGAACGAGAATAATCTCCTCACCACCATAACGAATCGCGGCATCATTATCCCGTAGATTGTCGCGGACAATATTTGCCACAGATTGCAAAACGCGATCCCCGGCCAGATGCCCATACTGATCATTGAATTGTTTAAAGTGGTCGATATCCAGCATCAATAAACTGCAGGAAGGGTGGCCGGTCTCCTGTTGTCGAAGTAACTCGGGCAGTTTCTCATTGAGCCAGTGACGATTTCGCAAACCGGTGAGCGAGTCCGTCTGCGCTTTCTCTGAGAATATCTTCTGCTTTTGCATGCCCTCGGTAATCAGTCTGTTATCTTCACGTAAACGTGATGACAGCGCGTGCAGGAAATTACGTGCCGCAACATGGGAGCGTTCGATCAATTCCCACCAGGTACTTTCGTTAATCGCCAGCAACTGTACCTGTGACTCCGTCACGACGGTCGCGGAAGGCCGTTTGTGATCGATCACCGACATCTCGCCCAGCCAGCCACCCGGACCAACATGCGCCTGCAGCCCGCCCCGCTGCGAATCAAACTGAACAACCAGCTGGCCGCTCAAAACAATATAAATCGTGTGATTATCCTTCTCGGGAGTGAGAAGAACCTGTTCTTCTTCCAGGGAAATAACTTCGCACTGGTGCAGTAACCAGCTCAGATCGGCCTGGCTAACGCCCTTTAACAGGGATAACTCGGCCAGTTCGGCAGTGGAAACAGTCCAGTCCATTACGCACCAATTAGCAATACCTTATTAATTCTCTACTCACTTCCCTCCTTTGAATACTTTTCCGTGATATCACTCGAATAAACTTTTGCACAGAAAAAACCAAAAGTATCTAGGTATTTACCCTGATTTTCCTCGTGCAGTTTCACGCGATGTGAACTACCGCTCAACATGGAGAATAAACAGCGCTCCGAAATTTGTAGTCAAACCCGCCGCCACTGTCCAAATCATGCCAGTTCCCGGGTTAACAACTTTCCCGGTGGATAGTCTCAGCCCACAAGCGAACGATAGGCATGCCAGGTTGCATGCCCCAATATCGGCATGATGATCAACAGGCCAAGATACAATGTTGCCAGACCAATGGACAGCAAGCCGACAATCAATACAGCCCACAACACCATGACCAGCTTGTTGCGGTTAACAACCTGGACGCTGGTCGCCACTGCATTGATGACCCCACTTTGTCGATCCAGCAACATGGGCCAGGACACCACGCTGATGACAAATACCAGTACAGCCAGTGCGGCACCGCTGAGGACAAACAGGGTGAACATGCCCAGGCCTTCCGGCGTGTTGAATAATTTCTCGATCAGGACCGACACACTGGAGCTGGTCCCGCTTAAATACAAGGCGCTCAACAGGGTGGTAAGGCGGATCCAGGCGACCATAACGACAGCATGGAAGGTAACCAGCAGCGCCATGTCAAATTTTCTTTCCCGAAATGCCAGTAACGATTGCGCGAAACTCACCGGAATCCCCTGTTCGCGCTGGCGACTGAGGTGATAAAGACCCAGGGCGAGAAACGGGCTAATCAGGAAAAAGCCGGTCACGAAGGTCATTACCAGTATCGGTGATTGCCAGGTCGCCACCGTCAGAGCATAACCCAGCAGAATAAACACCAGTCCATAAAACCCGCTTAATAACGGCATACGGCGAAAATCCTGCCAGCCGGCTTCCAGCCAGCGCAGCGGCTCGCTGATGTCTACCTGACGTATCTCTGGCAAATCCAGTGTATGGTCATCATCAGAGACGGACGGTTGCATACCTTCTCTCCTTGTACGTGTTTGTAAGCCGACCCGGCCTGTTCAGGATCATGATAACAGCACATCGGCCTTATCAGGTAAAGCCCATTACAGTTTAACCCAATGCGCCTCGATCCGGTCTCATCGACGGCGGCCTGCCACGTAAGTCTCGAATATCGCTGCCGTGACAACAATCACCCCGCCCGCCACGGTTGTAATTGCCGGCCACTCGCCCAATAGCCAGGCCGCAAACAATGTGGCGTAGACCACCTGCAGGCAGGCCACCAAGCTGGCGGTTTTGGCCTTGAAATGGCGCAAGCTGAAGGCAAACAGGGTATGTGGCAAGGCGGTAAATACCACCCCCAGTAACAACAGCTGACCCCATTGCACAGAAGTGACCTGGGGTATCACCGCCGAGCCAAACGGCAATAACACCACAATCGTGATCACTATCTGGTACAGCAATGCCTGTTTGGCCGGATAGCGATTAAAATACCGGCCCTGAATAATATTGCGCAATGAAAACAATAACGCCGACAGAATCCCCCACAAAACACCCCGTGATGTCGCATCATCCAGGTGAAACTCGGGTACCAGCAGATAAATCCCGAAAATAACCCCCGCACCACTGAGCACATCAACCCAATGTGGCCGCTCGCCATGAAACAGCGGTTCCAGAAAAACCGTGATAACCGGAAAAGTATAAAGGGCAATCACACCCACCGCGATGGAGGACACCTGCATGGCATGAAAATAGGTGACCCAGTGACCGGCCAGCAGGACACCCAGCAATAATACAATGGCGTAATCCTGACGGGCTTGCAGACCCAGCGGTTCCCCCTGCCAACGCATTACCGCCCATAACGCCAGTACGGCGAACAGGCTTCGCAGCAGAGTAATCTCCAGCGCAGGCAGGGCGATGAGCTTGGAAAACAGCGCCGTTAACCCGAACAGAAAAACGGCGGAGTGAACGGCCCACAGGCCTTTATGAGTCGCGTTCATACTCGTGTACCCGGTTGTTAATCCTGTTTAAGCTAACATAATCCCAGGTACGATCTGACTATGAAAAGGCCATCAAGCCGCGCCCCATCAGCGGCCAACTATGCAGGTGCTGTCTGGTTGAAGCCGTCATAAAACGGGTAGTCAGTATAGCCTTTTTCATCACCGCCATAAAATGTCGATGGATCCGGTTCATTCAATGGCAGATCTTCCCTCAGGCGACGCACCAGATCCGGGTTGGCCAGAAACGGCACCCCGAACGCCACTAGATCCGCATCCCCTTGTTCTATCGCGGTCTGTGCGCGCACCTTGTCGTAGCCGTTGTTGGCCATGTACGGGCCGTGGAACTGATCGCGCAGCGCCCGATAATCCAGGTTGCTGGTCTTGTTAATCATGTCACCCTCAAGCAGATGCAGATAGGCCAGGCCGCGCGAGTTCAACTGGCTGATGAAATAGCTGAAATGGTTTTGTGGATCCGAGTCGAGCATATCATTGAAGCTGTTCTCCGGCGTCAGGCGTACTCCGACCCGGTTTGCCGGCCAGACCGCACACACGGCATCCAGCACCTCGTTTAACAGTCGCATGCGATTCTCGACACTGCCGCCATACTGATCCTCGCGCTGGTTGGCGCCGTCCCGCAGGAATTGATCGATCAGATAACCGTTGGCGCCGTGCACCTCGATCCCATCGAAACCGGCCTGTTTGGCCATATTCGCGGCATGTTCATATTGCGCGACAATCCCCGGAATCTCATCAGTCTTTAGGGCACGCGGTTGAATAAACGGCTTGGGACCTTCGTAGGTGAATGCCTCTCCCTCGGGGCGTATTGCGGAAGGGGCCACCGGTGTGGCATTGCCCGGCAACAGATCCGGGTGGGAGATGCGTCCGCAATACCATAACTGAATGAATATCCGGCTACCGGCTTCATGCACAGCATCGACGATGTGACGCCAGCCCTCGACCTGTGCCTCGCTGTGAATCCCCGGCGTGGCCGGATAACCGACGCCCTCGGGGGAGACTTGCGAGGCTTCGGTGATGATCAGCCCCGCCCCGGCGCGTTGCTGATAATAGGTCACCGCCAGAGGATTGGGCACATTGCCCTCAATGGCGCGGTTGCGTGTCATTGGCGCCATCACAACGCGGTTGGCCAGGGTCAGGTCACCGATTTTTACCAGTTCAAACAAAGTGGCAGGCATTCAGTTACTCCTTGTCAGTTCAGGGGATTCAGCGTGGTTAGCCGTTATCTTCGAATTTACTTGTCGGGATGTTCCCGGGCAAAAATGTCTGACTCATTCAATCCGCAGCGATTGACCGCCAACAGGGCGAGCTGCTTTTGTGGTGTCAGATGGGCTATGCTGACCTCCCGGCGAATTTTAAGCGGGGATTCAATATTGCCCCAGCATAGCTATACTTGAACGATTATTCAAATATTGCTATCATACTTCATATAGTATGACTAAACTGATCATCCTTTCGTCCGGGCGGGTTTGAAGCAAGCCAGTATTTGATTTTGTGTTTGATAATGTTTACGCCGATACTGATGGCACCCGGCAAAGCACCAACAGTGAGACAGGATAATGCCACGTCCCATAGAATTCGATCGCGATGAAGCCCTGCGCCGCGCCATGAGCGTCTTCTGGCGTCAGGGTTATCACGCCACCTCGGTCAAGGATCTGACCGCCGCGACACATCTGCAACCGGGCAGTCTGTACGGCACGTTCCAGAACAAACGTAGCCTGTTTATTGCCGCCCTGGATGCCTACTTCAGCGGTATTCGCGAACGGATCCAGTCGTGCCTGCACAATGAACAGCCGCCAATGCGGCGCTTGCGTGCGTTTTTCGACATGCTGATCGAAGAAATGGTTTGCGACCCGGACAATAAAGGCTGCTTGCTGGTCAACACATTGCTTGAAACCCCGGCCGAGGATACGGAGATCAACCGGCGTGTGAGCGAGATGTTTGGTGAGGTGGAAACCGAATTCGCACGTGTATTGCAGGAAGCACAATCCCGTGGCGAGCTGGACTCCAGTCGGGATCCGCAGGCGCTGGCACGCCTGCTGATTGCCGGGATCTACGGACTGCGCGTGTATCACAAGACCCGTCCCGAGGCGCCAACGCTGCATGAGATCATCGACAATCTGTTTTACG
>CAYOOC010000043.1:0-26221 GCA_964405505.1 uncultured Thiohalophilus sp. | reverse complement strand
AGTCTGTTCGACCGCCCGCGCGACACCCTCATTGATACATCCCTGCCAAGGGTGGTGAGTCTCTACGGCGGCAAACTCACCGGCTATCGCGCCACGGCGCAGGACGTCATGCAGGCCCTGCGACGGTGGTTACCCGAACCGGGGCGGTGTCAGGACACAGCACAGCTCCCTTTGAAACAGGTTCTAGATTCTAGTTTCTAGGTCCTAGTCCCTAGCCCCTAGCCCCTGCCCAGGGCTTTTTCCATCGCTTCTTGCCAATTGGTATAGCGCTGTTGCAAAGACGGATTCCGCTGCGGTTCGAACTGGCGCCCTGGACCGGGTTCCGGCCAGTGCTCTGGTTGCCCGGCGATCAGGAAGGCGCTGCCGCGGGCGGTGGCCTCGCAGTTGGCGGGGCGGTGAACCGGATGGCCGGTGAGGTCGGCCAGGCGCTGGCAGAGGTCGTCCAGGTGGGAGAGGCCCCCGGTGATCTGCAGTCGCCCGGGGGCCTGGCGATATCGGGCCATGCGTTGCAGGTTGGTCTGCAGCAAAAAGACGATACTCTCCAGCACGGCCACCGCCTGTTGGGGCAGATCGCCGTCGCCGATGAAGCGTGATTCAAAATCGGGGCGCCAGTAGGGGGCTGCCAGCCCCGCCACGCCGTTGAGAAACAGGGGCAATGCGTCATACTCGCTGTGCAGCCACTGGTTCAGTTGTGTCGGTGCCAGTTCCGCCAGTCCGTGTTGCCGGGCCAGCCAGTCGAGCGCCGCGCCGGCGCCATTGACGGTGCCTTCCAGGACATAACTGGACTGCCGGGCGCCTTGCAGCACCACGCTGCTGAGCAGCGCGTCATCGAACAGCGGCCGCTCGCCGACCGGGCGCGAGACAAAGGCGCCGGTGCCCAGATTCAGATAGGCGGTGTCCTCGCGCAGCGGGCCATAGGCATACAGCGCGGCGGATTGATCGCCGTTGACCAGCGCCAGGGGTAATTCGAACTCGCCCGCCACCAGCCGGCCATAGTCGCTCAGGTTCGGCACACAGGGAGGCAGCAGTTCCCCGGGAATGCCGAACAGTTCCAGCAGCTCCGGGTGCCAGTCATGCTCCCGCAGGGACCATAACTGGGTGCGCGAGGCGTTGACCGGATCGGCCTGGGCCTCACCCTCGCGGGTCAGCCGGCCGGCCAGCCAGGCGGCCATGGGACCGAGACGCAGGCGGCCCTCGCGTTGTGCCTGCTGGACGGCCGGCAGGTTGTCCAGGCACCAGCGCAGTTTGCTGGCGCCATAATGGGGGGAGAGGGGCAGACCGGTCAGAGCATGAATCCGGGCGGCCCGGGGTTCGAACTGCTGCAGCCAGTCGGCGTGGCGGGTATCCTGCCAGCTGATGATCGGGCTGAGTGCCGCACCACTGTCATGATCCCAGCAGACAATGTTGGAGCGCTGGGTGGCCAGCGCCGCGGCGGTCAGTTGCTGACGTTGAGCACCAAGCTGTTGCAGGATGTCATCGATGCAGGCATGCAGGGAGTCGAGCAGTGCGTCGGCCCGGTATTCGACGTGTCCGCTGGCGGATTGTTCCGCCACCAGCGGCTGGCGGGCGTGATAGCGTTGCCGGCCGCGGGCGTCGAAGACCAGGGCGCGACTGGCATGCCCGCCCTGATCCAGGCAGAGATAGAGCGGCGCGTTGTTGCCGGGGTTCATGGGGTTGGACACTCCGCTTGACCATCGGGCAGACCCGCGGTGACGGGGCTGCGAACCTGGGGATTGTGCTAGGCTAGCGGTTTTTCAGGGAGAGTGCACGGCGTGACAATGCGGGGAAACGGCTGGCTGCAGGGCAGATGGATTACGGCGGCACTGGTGATGGTGTGGCTGGCCGGCTGCGCCCGTCCGACGCCCCCGCCGGACGAAACGCCGGCTGTCACGCCCGCCGAGCCGACTATCCGCCTCGATCCGCAACTGGGCATCGCGACGCGTCTGGCGGAGGCGACGCTGACACGCATCGTGCGCCAGCACATTACCCCGATCCCGGCCGACGTCCTTGATGCCCGCTTCACCGAGCAGCTTGCGGCACAACTGAGTCAGAGCCCGTGGCGTGAGCCCCGGCCGTCACAGCGCGAGACGCGTCTGGCCGAGGTGATCGACGCCCTGCACCGACGCCATCCGGCGCAGCCGATCCTGCCGGCGGTGGAGGCGGCGCTCGATAAGGTCGTGCAGAGTCTGGACGATGGCAGTCTCTATTTCGATCGTCGCCAGTTCGAACTGTTGCAACGCCCCGCCGATGAACGCGCCGGGATCGGGCTGTTGACCGGCCATCGCGATCAACAGGTGGTGATTCGCGAAGTCCTGCCCGGATCGCCGGCCGATCGGGCGGGGCTGGGGCCGGGCGATGAGCTAATCACCATCGACGGGAAAGCGGTGGCCGGCCAATCCCGGGATCAGGTGATGCCCCGCCTGTTCGGCCAGCCCGGTTCGCGCCTGGCCTTGCGGATTCGCTTTGCCGAGGGCGATAGGCGCGAGATCGAGCTGCGCCGTGAATTTGTGGATCGGCCCCTGGTGGAGGGGCGCTGGCTGCCCGGCGCGATCGCCCATGTCCGTTTGCGCGCCCTGTCCGAAACCACGGTAGCGCAGTTCAATGAAACGTTTCTGGGCCTGATTCGCAAGCAGCGGGCGCCGCGGGCCCTGATTCTCGATTTACGCGATAACCACGGCGGCGTGCTCGATGCCGCAGTGCAACTGGCGGATCTGTTCGTGGCCGAGGGCACCCTGTTGAGCCTGCGCGGGCGGGTGGAATCGGAGCGGACCCGGTATATGGCGCAACCGCGCTCACAAGTTCTGGAACAGGATCTGCCTCTGGTGGTCCTCATCAATGGCGAGACGACCGCCGGTGCCGAGAGTATCGCCGCCGCCTTGCAGGATCACCGCCGGGCGTTACTGATCGGACAGCGCAGTCGCGGTGCGGGGCTGCTCTATTCCGTCTTCAAGCTGCCCGACCAGCGCGGTCTCAAGCTTGCCATCGGTCATCTGTATCGCCCCACCGGGGATGCGATTGCCCCTGGCGGGGTCGTGCCGGATATCTGTGTGCCCAACGGGGAGGCCTTCATCAGCGGTCGTGCCGGTTCACCGGACTGCCCGCGGGAGGCGACGCCGATCTCGGCGGGCAATGATCCGGTTCTGAGTCGGGCGGCACGGGTTGTGGCCGACAAACCGTTATATCGGGATTTGCTCGAAGGACGGCTCGAGACGTTGCCTCAACCCTGAGGAGGCCGTTTCAGGCGGCGTTGTTGAAGCGGGCCAGCAGGGCCTTGTGGTAATTGCCCACCGGCAGGGCGATGCGCACCTGATAGCCGCCGCCGGGGGCCTCGTCCATCGGCTCGCCCTTGAGGCTCTCCATATATTCCAGGGTCAGGGTGCGGTTACCGTCGGGGGCAATCACTTCCAGCCGGTCGCCCCGGCCAAATTTGTTTTTGACATCCACGCTGGCCAGTCCCCGCTCGGCATCGAAGTCGGTGATCTCGCCGACGAAACGCTGCTGCTCGCTGCTGGAATAGCCGGACAGATAGTTCTGATAGGCCTGATCCGGGTGACGCACATAAAAGCCGTCGGTATAGCCACGGTTGGCCAGCCCCTCGAGCTTGCCATAGAGACTGGCATCGAAGGGGCGCCCGGCAATGGCGTCGTCGATCGCCTGGCGATAGAGCTGGGCGGCGCGCGCCACGTAATAGTGGGACTTGGTGCGGCCTTCGACCTTGAACGAGTCGATGCCGATCTTCGTCAGCCGCTCGATATGCTGGATAGCGCGCAGGTCCTTGGAGTTCATGATGTAGGTGCCGTGCTCGTCCTCTAGGATCGGCATCAGCTCGCCGGGGCGGTTGCCCTCCTCGATCAGATAGGCGCGATCGGCCAGCGGATGGCGCTCGACCTTCTCTTCGGGGAACAGTTCCGGGTCGTTGATCGCGGCCATGGCGTCGAACTCGATCTTCTGGATATCCCCGCTGACATCCTCTTCGGCGTTGTGCATGCCGTAGCTCCAGCGACAGGAGTTGGTGCAGGTGCCCTGGTTGGGATCGCGATGGTTGAAATAGCCCGACAGCAGGCAGCGGCCGGAGTAGGCGATGCACAGCGCGCCGTGCACGAACACTTCCAGCTCCATCTCCGGGCACTGCTGGCGGATCTCCTCGATCTCGTTGATCGACAGCTCGCGCGAGAGGATGATGCGCGACAGGCCCAGTGACTGCCAGAATTTCACCGCGGCGTAGTTGACTGTGTTGGCCTGCACCGACAGGTGCACCGGCATCTCGGGCCAGCGTTCGCGCACCATCATGATGAGGCCGGGATCGGCCATGATCAGCGCATCGGGCCCCAGTTCGATGACCGGCTCCATGTCCTTGAGATAGGTTTTGATCTTGCTGTTGTGCGGCATCAGGTTGCTGGCGACGAAGAATTTCTTGCCCTGGGCGTGGGCCTCGCCGATGCCGGTGGCCAGATTCGCCAGCGTGAAGTCGTTGTTGCGCACCCGCAGGCTGTAGCGCGGCTGACCGGCGTAGACCGCGTCGGCGCCAAACGCAAACGCGTAACGCATATTGCGCAGGGTACCGGCGGGCAGGAGCAGTTCGGGGCGTGCTGGCATGATGTTGCTTCCGCAGAAAATGGAAAACCGTGTATGAGGGTCAATTATAACCGATTCAATGGCGTACAATGGCGCGAAAATCATGGGGATTGAGTCATCGATGACAGAACCGGCAACAGTGCCGTTTGCTTACCGGGTGCGGGTCAACCGCCGTGCCCGGCGCGCCCGAATCAGCGTCGAGGCGCACGGGGAAGTGGTCGTGGTCTTGCCGCGGCCGCTGGCCGAGCGCGACATTCAGCAACTGGTGGGCCAGCATCAGGAGTGGGTCTGCGCCCGGCTGGCGGAGCTTCAGTCACGCCTGGCGCAACTGCCCGGGCAGCTCGGTCTGTCCCCGCAAAGCGTGACTCTGGAGGCCATTGAGCAACACTGGGCCGTTGAATATGGCGTGTTGTCGGGGTCGCGACGCTGGCGCGAGCAGAACCATCCACGCCGCTTGCAGTTGCGTGCCGGCGCCGGGGAGGCGGCCGCGCGCGAGGCCTTGCAGGGCTGGCTGCAGCAGCAGGCCAGACAGATCCTCTCGCCCTGGTTGCAGGAACTGGCCGAACAGCTCGGGTTGATCTGTACGGGGGTGACCGTGCGGGCCCAGAAAACCCGCTGGGGCAGCTGTTCATCGAACGGGCGCATTAATCTCAATCGCAATCTGCTGTTTTTACCGCCGTCGCTGGTGGAATACCTGCTGGTGCACGAGCTGTGTCATCTGCGCGAGCCGAATCACTCGCCGCGGTACTGGCAGCAGGTGGAAAAAGTGCTGCCCGATTATCGCCAGCGGGATCGGGCGCTGCGTACGGCGGTAGAACAGGTCCCCCTGTGGGCGCGTCCGGGGGCCTGAGATGCCCCGGTGGTCCAATTCACGCTTGAACCGGACTCTGGCAAAGGGCATATTAACTGACACATTGGCAAGGATGAGGCTCAAATGGTGAGCGTTGAACAACTCGAAGAACGCCGTCAAACGGTGCGCAACAAGTTTCATACCCTGCTGGAAACCCGCACCGAAACCCTCGCCCTGTTCAGTTCGCTGATTGGTATGCGGCCGTTCAAGCCGGAAACCGACGTGCAAATGGTCTTGCAGGAGTTTTGCGAGTCACTGGTGGATTATTCCGCCAGCGCGCACTTCCAGCTCTATTCCTATATTGAATCCGATCAGGAGCGCCGCACCACGGTCCTCGAGCTGGCCGGACAGTATTATCCGCGTATCGCCGAAACCACCCGCCTGATTCTCGAGTTCAACGAAAAATACGAGTCCGAGGAGCGCAGTGGTGATCTGGCCAACCTGGATCGGGATCTGACCGTGTTGGGCGAGGCCCTGGCCGAGCGGATTCAGTACGAGGACAAGATTATCCGCGCCATGTCGACGCGCTGATTCAATCCGGGCAAGCCGCCGCCTGGAAAATGTCTTTCCCTGTTTTTTAGTGCCGGTCGGTGTTTCGGAGGGTATGTCCATTTGGGATTTATCTCTCGCACAGACGCCAGGACGCAGAGAAATCGGATATTGCTCATTCTCAGCGCGCTCTGCATCCTGCGAGAGTATTCTTGCCTGTAGAGTGCATCTTCATCCCCTATCCCTGGCATCGCCCATTCCGAGTGCGTTCATCCTATGACCCCCGTTGCGGTAGTCGCTGATTCGCAGGCAGAGGGGGGCAAATGCAAAAGGCCGATATGTGCTGCATATCGGCCTTTTGCGTAATAGGCTGGGACATCCCTGTCCCAAGGGGTAAAACGTTAATGCGTGGCTCAGGCCACCAGCCCGAGCAGCCGTTCGGAGGCCCGGGTGTAGATCGTTTGTTGTTTTTCCTGGTCCGAGGCCAGCGCCAGGATGGCTTCTTCCAGGCTCAGCTCTTCAACCTCGTACAGCGGGATAGTCTCTTCGTGCATGGTCTTTCCTCCCAAGTACTATCATAGGGATAGTTTACATACTTAAAGTAAAATATCAAGTATATCTTTTAACTTATTGATATTTATTGGGAGTGTGCTGGTACCCCGGTTCGATCACGGGCTATACCGCGGTACCGACCACGTCGGCGAGAGTGGCCGACAGCCAAGATATACCTATATTTAGAAAAAATATCAAGAGTTGGCAATAACTCAATGAATTTTATCGAGTTATTACCTTTGTGAGCCCGGCCCGGATGGCCGGAGGCCACCGCTGGCGGGTTATTGTCGGGAGGTGTTACGGGTCTCGGCGAGGTAATTGCGCAGGTGCTCGGTGCGACCAATCTGGTGACCAATGTAGTAGCCCAGCCGAAAGGTGAGCAGGGCAACCAGGCCCAGCAGCAAAATCGTCTCGATCATGGTATCCCCCTTGTGTTCTCTCTTTGACCTATCGGCGTGGCCGCCGCCGGCTTGAGGGCAAAAGCGTGACCGGTTACCGGATCAGGAATCGCGCTTGGCCGGGGCCGTTTTGGAGAGCGTCACCTCGGGGTTGGCGGAAATCGGCGGCATCCGCTCGAGCATCGGCGCCGGCTGGCGGCCCAGACGCTGTTCGTAGATGACGGTGTAGGTGAGTACCCGCTGCAGGTACTTTTGGGTTTCCCCGAAGGGGACCGACTCGATCCAGAGATCGGCCGGTTGCACCTGGCCCTCGGGCAGCCAGCGGCGCACATTGCGCCCGCCGGCGTTGTAGGCGGCGGTGGCCAGGACCGGATGGCCGTGGAAGCGGTCCTTGACCTTGCGCAGATAGCGCACGCCCAGGGTGATGTTGTTATCCACATCGAGGATATCCCACTGACCGCGCATGGGCATGCGCAGGTTGCGGGCGACACTGCGGGCGGTGCGCGGCAACAGTTGCATCAGGCCCAGGGCACCGGCATGGGAGCGGGCGTCGCGGGTAAAGGCGCTTTCCTGGCGAATGACCGCAAAGGCCCAGGCCGGATCGATCTGCTGATCGCGGGCCTGGTTCAGGACCGTCTGCTGGTGCGCGAGCGGAAAGCGCATTTCCAGATCGTCCCAGTAACGGGCCCGCGCCAGGGTCATGATCACCCGATCGTGCCAGCCCCATTCCTCGGCCAGTTTGGCGGCGCGCAGCAGCTGGTCCTCGTTCAGCCGGGGCAGCAAGTGGTTCCACTCGCGACGGGCATCGGCCACCCGGCCCAGGGCATAGAGTTCGGCCGCCCGTTGCAGGGCCGGGATGTCGTGCAGGGCGCGCAGATCATCCTGACCGAAGAGTAACGGCCGGTGAGCGAAATGATAGGGATTGCCGCCCCGATCGGCGGCCAGAAAACCGTAATAACTGCGATCGCCGGCAGTGAGCTGGTAGAGGGAACGGGCCTCGGTAGTGCGCCCCAGTTCTTCCAGGGAACGGGCGCGCCAGTAACGCCAGCGCGGCGAATGGGCCGCGGCGGGCGGTAACTGGTTGAGCCAGTCGAGCGCCGCCGACCAGTCGCGATCCTGCAGGGCCGAGAGAATATGCGCGGTTTTAACCTCGGTACGTTCGTTGCCCAGTTTGAGTTTGGCCAGCCATTGCGAGGCCTGCGGATCGTCACTGCGCACCAGTGTCAGCGAGAGCCGCCGCTCGATGCGTTCCTGTTCCTGATCACTGAACTGGTAGTCCGGTTTGAGTTCCTGCCAGTAGCGGGCCGCCTGGACCGGGTCGCGACCGGCCAGCCGACGCAGGCCATAGACCGTAATCCAGCGCAACACGGGCTGCTCGACATCGTTAAAGTGATTGGTTACTTCGCGTAAATACTCGGGATTGCGGCGGATCTTCGACCAGATATTGACCCAGAAGCGCTCCGACTCGGGCAGGTAATCGGCCAGGAACAGGGCCAGGCGAATCTGGCCGGCGCTGATCGCCAGCTGGATGCGCTGCCAGACCAGATCGTTGCTGAGACGACCGGCGTTGCGCCAGGCCTCGATCGCCGGGTCGCAGGCCGAAGGCAGGGAGTGGCCGGTCAGCCAGAGGTTTTCCATCGCCGCGTGAGCCCGTTGCGCCTGGTCGACCTGATAGAGGGCCCGGGTGTAGTGACAGCGCAGGGTTTTGTCGTTGGTGATCTGATAATTGTCCACCAGCTGTTGCCAGCGGCCGTGGCGCGCCAGGCGGTATAACCAGCGTTGGTGGAGCAGTCCGGCGATGGGGGTGTCGCCATAATTGCGAACGAAATCCCGGATGTCTTCCGGGTTGGCGCGCGACAGGCGGCGGCGCAGATCGCCGTATTCGAGATACGGATAAAGCGGATAGTCCCGCAGTTGGTCAGCCAGAGTCCGGTAGCGGGCCCGGTTGCCGGCCTCCAGCGCCTGCAGCGCCTCCTGAAACTGGAAACGCTGTGGCAAGTAGTCGTCGTCGGGCAGGGCCTGGACTGTGCTCAGCAGGCCGGCCCCCAATATCAGGGTGATAATGCGCTGACCGATTCTCCGTGTGCTCGCCATGCTGAGGCCTCTGTTTTTAAACCTGTTTCAAGCTTTTGGGGCTAAGTATTTGTAAACACAGTGTATGGCACGGTAAACGGTTTGGCTATCCCGTTTGTCGATCGCTTTCGTGATGTATCGACCGGCGGGCCGCCCGGGTTGATGGTTTTTTGCCGGATTTGTGCCCCAGGCCCGTCGCCTCACCGGATTCGTCGCGGCCGTGTGGATTGTTTTATACTGCGTGACCCCGCGCTGTTGTGGCCGGATTATCGTTCAGGTTCAGGAGCCCTTGCATGTCAGACAAGTTGAATAAATACAGTTCCCGTATCACCCAGCCCAAATCCCAGGGTGCCTCGCAGGCCATGCTCTATGGCACCGGCCTCACCCGTGAGGACATGAGCAAGGCCGAGGTGGGTATCTCCAGCGTCTGGTGGGAAGGCAATACCTGCAACATGCACCTCAACGATCTGGCCGCCAAGGTCAAAGAGGGGGTCGAGGCGGCCGGCCTGGTGGGGATGCGTTTCAATACCATCGGCGTGTCGGATGGTATCTCCATGGGCACCGACGGCATGAGTTATTCGCTGCAATCGCGCGACATCATTGCCGATTCGGTCGAAACGGTGATGAACGCCCAGTGGTACGATGCCAATATCTCCCTGCCGGGCTGTGACAAGAACATGCCCGGCGTGTTGATCGCCATGGGGCGGATCAACCGCCCGTCGCTGATGGTCTATGGCGGCACCATCAAACCGGGCCACTGGCATGACAAGACGCTGGATATTGTCTCGGCATTTCAAAGTTACGGCGAGTTCATCAGCGGCCGCATCAATGAGCAGGAGCGTGAAGGGGTGGTTGAACATGCCTGTCCCGGGCCGGGCTCCTGCGGCGGAATGTATACCGCCAACACCATGGCCTCGGCCATCGAGGCACTGGGCATGAGTCTGCCCTACAGCTCGTCGATTCCTGCCGTGGATTCGGGCAAGCTGGATGAGTGTCTGCAGGCCGGGCATGCGATCCGGCATCTGCTGGAACAGGATATCAAGCCGAGTGACATCATGACTCGTGAAGCGTTCGAGAACGCGATCGTGATGGTGATGGCGCTGGGCGGCTCGACCAACGCGGTACTGCATCTGATTGCCATGGCCCGCGCGGTGGAGGTACCGCTGACGGTCGATGATTTTCAGACCATCAGCGACAAGGTGCCGTTCCTGGCCGATCTCAAACCCAGTGGCAAGTACGTGATGGAAGATCTGCACAACGTCGGCGGCACGCCGGCAGTGATGAAATACCTGCTCGAACACGATCTGCTCAACGGAAATTGTCTGACCGTCACCGGCAAGACGATGGCCGAGAATCTGGCCGATGTTCCGGGGCTCAAAGAGGGCCAGCAGGTCTTCATGCCGCTGGATAAACCGATCAAGCAGACCGGCCATATCCAGATCCTCAAGGGTAATCTGGCGCCGGGCGGCTCGGTGGCCAAGATCACCGGCAAGGAAGGGTTACACTTTTCCGGTCCGGCGCGGGTATATGACCGCGAGGAGTCGATGCTGGCCGGGCTGGAAAACAACGAGATTCAAAAAGGCGACGTGGTCGTAATCCGTTACGAAGGGCCCAAAGGCGGCCCGGGCATGCCGGAGATGTTGACCCCGACTTCGGCCATCATGGGCGCCGGACTGGGTGGCGATGTGGCCCTGATTACCGATGGGCGTTTCTCCGGCGGATCGCACGGCTTTATCATCGGTCACGTGGTGCCCGAAGCGCAGGAAGGCGGGCCGCTCGGGTTGATTGAAGACGGCGATGTCATCACCATCGATGCCGAAACCCGGCGCCTGGATGTGGATGTCTCCGACGAAGAGATGGAGCGCCGACGCAAGAACTGGGTGATGCCGCCCTATGTCGCCAAGCGCGGCACCCTGTTCAAGTATGTCAAGACCGTTAAGGATGCCTCACACGGTTGCGTTACCGATGAGTGAACAACCGCACAGCAAGGGGAAAAGAGTATGTCATTGACCGAAGACCCGGTGGTGGGCAACTGGTACACCACCCGCGAGGGAGAGTTATTGCGCGTGCGCCTGGCGGTCTATCGCCACGAATACCTGTCGGCATTATTGCTGGAGTATCTCGACGGACATCGCCAGATCATCGCCATCGGTGACTGGTATTGCATGGAACTGCATCGCGATATGCTGAGTGTCTCCCAGCGCCAGGCCAGCACCTGAATTGCCATGAGTGATACCGACTTACAGCAACTCAAACTGCAGCTCAAAGCGTTCGCCGAGGAACGCGACTGGGAGCAGTTTCATTCGCCCAAAAACCTGGCCATGGCGCTGATCGTCGAAGCCGCCGAACTGGTGGAGCACTTCCAGTGGTTGAAACAGTCCGAGAGCGAAAACCTGCCTGCGGAAAAACACCAGGAAGTCGCCTACGAGATGGCCGACATTTTTATCTACCTGTTACGCCTGGCCGAACGGCTGGATATCGACCTGCTGGATGCCGTGCAGCAGAAGATGAAACTCAATGCCGACAAATACCCGGCCGAGCAGGTACGTGGCAGTTACAAAAAATACACTGAATACCAGGGCGATTGATCGCATCTTCCAGGGACTACGAGGGGATCACCGAAGACACCGAAGCCACTGAATTACACCGAAAAGCGCTTCGTAAAAATCGATGTCAGTCGGTGTGTTCAGTGTTTTCAGTGGTTGGTTTTGCGAGGCGAAGAAAATAGACGGTACCGAAAGGCGACGGATTGTCTCTGCAAGGCGTTGTACAGGGGTCACCGAAGACACCGAAGACACTGAATCACACCGAAAAGCGTTTCGTAAAATCGGTGTCAGTCGGTGTGTTCAGTGTTTTCTGCGAGGCGAAGAAAATAGACGGTACCGAAAGGCGACGGATTGTCTCTGCAAGGCGTTGTACAGGGGTCACCGAAGACACCGGGGCCACTGAATTACACCGAAAATCGTTTGGTTAAAAATCGGTGTCAATCGGTGTATTCAGTGTTTTCGGTGGTTATCCTGTTACAGCTCTCACAACAGTATATCGCCGGTTTATTGTTTCGCGCCGATCAGTTCGATCGGATAGCCGTCCGGATCTTCGACGAAGGCGATGATGGTGGTGCCGGCGTTCATGGGGCCGGCGTCGCGCAGGATCTTTCCGCCCCGCTGGCGAATGTCGTCGGTGGCCTGGTAGACGTCGTCCACTTCCAGGGCTATGTGGCCGTAACCGTCACCCAGATCGTATTTGTCCGTGTCCCAGTTATAAGTCAGTTCGATTACCGCGCCCTCGGACTCGGGCTGGTAACCGACAAAGGCCAGGGTGAACTCGCCCTCGGGGTAATCTTTTTGTCGCAGCAGTTTCATGCCCAGCACATTGGTGTAAAAATCGATCGAACGTTGCAGATCGCCGACGCGCAACATGGTATGCAAAATTCGCATGCAGTCTCTCCTCAACAAACTTTCAAAAAAGTATAACATGGGCCATGTGAGGCTGTGTCAGACTATGCCAATGCCGTGCCGAACAATTCAGGGTGATGCAAGCGCATGATTAATATCCTGTTCTCAATGATGGTCATCATCGCCTGCGGGGCCTTGTGGCGCTATTTCGCCCCCGGCGGCGTCGATGGTGACAAGGCGCGTCAGGTGATTACCGGACTGGTTTATAATCTGCTGTTGCCGGCCCTGATTCTGTCCATTTTGTGGGAAGCGCCGCTGGGGCTCTCCTCGATCAAGATCAGTGTGCTGGCCGCGCTGGGGATTCTTGTTGGCTTGCTGTTTGCGTGGCTGGCCTGCCGGGGTTGCCGGATGCCGCGCCCGGTGACCGGGGCGGTCATGCTGGCCGCGGCTTTTCCCAATGCCAACTATCTTGGCCTGCCGGTGCTGGTCTCGGTGTTTGGTGAATGGTCTGCCAGTATTGCCATTCAGTACGATCTGTTTGCCTCGACACCGTTGTTGTTCACGCTGGGGATTTTACTGGCCCAGCAGTTCGGGCAAGTTGACACCCGGGAGTCCATCGGTCATCGCCTGTTGCGCATTCCGCCTCTGTGGGCTGCCTTGCTGGCCGTGGTGTTAAATCTCACGGGAGTTCCTGTCCCCGACTTGCTGAAAAATACCCTGTCGCTACTGGGCGAGAGTGTGATTCCGCTGATGTTGCTGGTGCTGGGGATGAGTTTGCGCTGGGAGGTCTTGCGCTGGCAGCGTCTGCCGTCGGTGATGGTGGTGGTAATCAGTCAGTTAATCATTATGCCGCTGGTGGTATGGGGCGCCGCCGGCATACTCAATCTTGATGCCCGCCTGCTGGCACCGGTGGTGCTGGAAGCGGCGATGCCCAGCATGGTGATCGGCGTGGTCATCTGCGATCGCTACGGACTGGATACCACGGTGTATGCCGCGGCCGTGACGGTAAGTACCCTGCTCAGTCTGCTTTCCCTGCCGTTGTGGTATGGCTGGTTGCCGGTTTGACATCGGCCTCCTCGTTTGGTGCGGGAATGCCGCGCCAGGCCAGCAGGGCATTGGCAAGCAGTCCCACCGCGACAGCAAACCACAAGGTCGTGACGCGGTTGATGATCGGCAGACTGAAGGCAGTCTCTCGCTCGACCCCGTGGGCCAGTAATAACAGCGCCATGACGCCTTCGGTGGCACCGATACCCCCGGGAATAAAGGAGAGGGCGCCGGCCAGCAGGCTCAGGGCGTAGATCCCCAGTGCCGCGTTGACTGACAAAGTAGAGCCACTGATTTGCAGCAGATAATAAAACGCCATGCCCTGCACCAGCCAGGCCAGTGCCCCGAGTAACAGCCCCGGATAGAGCCGCCGCAGTAAAAGTAACCGGTGCGCCTGCTGCAACAACGTGGCGGTATGCGCGAATAACGTCGCCAGACGCGTGTTGGCCAGCTTCTGCGCCAGGAAGTGAAACAGCCGCAATGGCAGACGGCTTTGCAGCAGGGGTAACAGAAGCAGCAGGGTTATCAGTACCAGGATGACAAACAGTTGGTAATCGCGGTGAGAGATAAAAATCAGCGTGGCCAGCAAGGTGATGATGACCACATCCAGAAACCGCTCAACAAAAAAACAGGCCAGGCTATCGGTATAGGAGACGCCGTGACGCTTCAGATAAAAGGAACGGATGGTTTCGCCGGCTTTGCCCGGCGTGGTAGTCAGGGCAAAGCCGGACAGGTAATAACCCAGATGCCGCAGGCCGGGCAGTCGGTGTTGCAGGCTGTGCAGATAAAACGCCCAGCGCACAAAACGCAGCAGGTAATTGGCCAGCGAGCAGGCCAGCAGGATCGCCCCGCCGCTGACTCCCAGCCGGTTGATGAGCTGCCCCAGCGCCGGCAGGCCGCCGATCAGGGCAAAGCCCAGGTAGACGCCCGCGGCCAGGACCAGTGAAATCGCCAGCAGGCGCAAACGATGTTGGTTGAGGGTGAACAGAGCGGACTCCGTGTCATGGCCAGATAACCGGGCTATTCTAGAGCAGGGCGCACGATGACGGCCAGTGGGCCCGGTTTTTGTTGCCGCTGCTGGAACGCCCCGGGGGTTGTTGTGATATTCTAGGCGCCATTATTCGGCAGACGAACGACGAGGAACCCGCCATGTCGGCAGAGATTGATGAATTGACCGTGGATTATCATGAAGATGGTAATCTGGTCTCAAAGCAACTGGACAAGGTAATTCTGACCAAGGGCGCCTGGTCGACCATTATTTTCCGTTACCAGGATCTGGATCGTAAAACCGGCGAATTTGGTCCCGACAAGTTTACTATCCGCCGTTATCAGAAGCGTAACGGGCAGTATCAGCAAAAATCCAAGTTCAATATCTCCAGTCGGGATCAGGCCCAGAAGATCATCGATGCCTTGCAGACCTGGCTCAAGGATTCAGATTAACCCGGGTTATCCCGGATCCCCTGTGCCTTCCTGGGACTCTTCAGTAAACATCATCTTCTTTGGCAGACCGTGCGCGGCAAAGTGCTGGCGGGCGGTATCAGCCAGTTCTTTCGGGCCACAGAAATAGACGGCATACTCGGATAAATCCGGATAGTCCGTATCGAGCTGTTTCAGTTGCTCCTGCCATTGTTTGCGGTTGCCGGCGTCATCGAGTGACCAGGCGGTATAGTGGAAATGATCGAAGGCATCCATCCAGGCGCGACCAAGATTATGCTGGTAATGAGAATGGTGGCCGGTGACGATCCAGTAAAGATGCACATGGTCGGCCAGCTCCAGTGTCAGGGCATGTTCGATCAGGCTCTTGATCGGGGCAAAGCCGCTATCCACCGCAAAAAACAGCAGTGGTTTGTCGAGTTCACGATGTAATACAAAGTGACCTTGCGGACCGGTAATCTCAAGCGCATCATTGGGTTTGGCCCGGGCAAAGACATATTCGGCGAAAGGTGTGTTATCACGGGGGATATGAAACTGCAGGCTGCGATCATCACACGGACAACTGGCAATGTGATAATGATTATTGTCTCCCGTCTCGTTGTTTAACAGAGCTTTCTGCCCGGAAAGAAAACGCAGACGCTGACGGCGTACTGTATTCAGGTACAGGATTGCCAGGTCATCGGATATGTGGGTGATCTTTTTGATATAGGCCGGCACAGTCTGTGTTTCGATATCTTCTTCATCGAGTGCCTCATCGGCGGCCAGGACAATATCGGTGACGGCGGTGTTGGAACAGGCCAGCAGATAACCCTGATTCTGCTCCGCTTCGCTCAGTCTGTATTCATGATCGCGGATTTTGCGTACCTCACCGGAAATCAGACGGGCCTTGCATTTGCCGCAGTTACCGTTGCTGCAGCCGTAATTGAGCGCGACTCCGGCACTGAGCGCCGCATCCAGAATGGAGTTGTTACCTTCGACAAAAAATTCATGCCCGCTTGGCATGATGTGGACCTGGGCAAGAATCACGCGCAGCAGGGTATCCTGTGTTAATAACCGGTCCGGGTTCGGATTTTCGGCGGCTTCTGCCAGAGAGGTGTCCAGCCAGTGGGTTAACTGTTGCAGTTCCTGCCGTGGTGCCGGCTGTTGCTGCAGTTCATCCAGACGCTGTCGGGTTTCTTCCAGTAATTTCTGGAGTCGTTCCGAGGTGTAACGCGCGGCCGCCAGCTCCTTGCTCAGCTGGGAGACGCGGGCGGCCAGGGTGCCCAGATCGGGGGTGAGCAGCTTGCGCAGCTTGTCGCCCCGGGCGCGTTGCAGGGCATTGTCGATAATATGCTCGATCTTCTCGAGCATGGTGTTATCTTCCACCTCGACGTTGGGATAGGCCTGGTTCAGATCTTCCAGCCGGACCATGCCCTCAAAACTGGGCAGGTCACCGTCCTGGATCTGTTTTTGCAAGGTGCCACGCGAGACACCAACCAGGCGTGCCGCGCGAGAAACTGTCAGCAGTCGATCCATCTTACAGCCGCCTGTCTAGTCGGAAAAATGCACCGGTGGACCGAATTCATGCCGGCCCAACCGAAGTCTCTTGTAATTATGGATCATGATCAGGGTCTTGAGTATTGCCGGTTCATCAAATTGTGGCACATTTAATGCGACGATAATCGGAACACGCTCGCCTTCCACCGGGTGAATATGAATATACTGGTGAAAGGTGCCGGCATTGGTCGGGTTTTCTGCGCGGGCCTGCTCATATTCATAGTGCAGGGTCCGTAAATCGGCATCCCAGATAATCGCCTGGCCTTCGAACTGACCGGGGAAACGGATCCGGACTCGCGGCTGGTCGATCGGGGAAAGCGCCAGATAACGACACTCCTGTTGTGCCAGTTGTTGGCGCAGTTCCCGGAGCCCGGCAGGTACCTCATCCATGGATTGTGACTCTGAAATATTAAAAAAACGGGTTCTGTAGTCGCTAAAACAGCATTATATTGGGCAAGTTCGGTCGCTGTCACGCCGGGCAGGGGTTGCCGCAGGGAAATACCCATCACTGACACTGTGAGTTTAACCATAAAACCATGAATCTGCATCGACGTAAATTTCTTTCCGTCCTCTCGGCCACCGGTTTGGTCCTGGGGGGGTGTCGCACCGCCTATCAACCGTCAAACGAGGCCGGGGCGGCCGGGCTGGCGGAACCCGGGAATGAGGTATTTACCTACAGCAACCCGCTGGCGGGGCTGGATGATGAAGCGATACGCGATCAGCTGGAACAGGCGGTCAAACCGGCGCCGGTCAAAGCGACTGAGGTACAGCTCGATGCCGGGCAGATGTCGCTGCTAAAGCAAAGCGTGGCGCATCTGGAAAAAGTCCAGAAGCTGGTGGGGCATGGTAATTTTGCCCTGCTTGGCTTTGATCAGATGCTGAGTTATGCGCGTAACTATCCGGTAGTCGGGGAGTTCAGCCGGGCGGAACTTGACTTCTTCGAGTGGGTATTCGAGACAGACGCGCGTCAGTACGGTTTTATGGGTGAGAAAGTCATTTCCCGTTTGACTGAAAGCATCAAGGATCATGTCACGATAAAAGTGCCGTATACCGGCAATTATCTGTACAGGGATGCGTCGTTACAGCTTTACCGGCGTCTGAAAAAAGATGTGGGTGAGGATCTGGTGCTGACTTCCGGCATTCGCGGTGTGGTCAAACAGCTGTATCTGTTTCTGGCAAAAGCGATTGAGACACGGGGCGATCTGGCACTGGCCTCGCATTCCCTGGCACCGCCGGGTTACTCCTTTCACGGCATCGGCGACTTCGATGTGGGCAAGCGTAACCTGGGTTACGCCAATTTCACCGCCGAATTTGCCGATACCGATGTCTTTGCGCGCCTGGTTCAGCTGGGCTATGTCGATATCCGTTATACCGACGGAAATAATCTGGGGGTTCGTTACGAGCCCTGGCATATCAAGGTCATCTGAACAGGTGTTCTGTGAAACGGATAGTGTGATGCAGGAACAACGACAGGCAATGACAATACAACCGGGTAATGGCGTAGCTGGTAATGGGCGAAACCACCTTATGTGGTTATATTCCGGGTTGATGCTGTGCCTGCTGACACTGTTTCCATCCATGGTGATGCCGGCGGCAACGTCGAATCTCGATTTTACCCTGCACAAACAGGGCTCCAGCCCATCGGCGCCGACATTACTGATTATCGGAGGGATCCAGGGAGATGAACCGGGCGGCTTTAATGCCGCTTCCCTGCTGGTGACTGATTATCAAATTGATTATGGCAATGTCTGGGTGGTTCCCAATCTGAATTTTGAGAGTATTGTCCATCGTTCACGCGGGCTGCATGGCGATATGAACCGCAAGTTTCTGGATCTGGCAGAACAGGACCCGGAATATGACACAGTACAGAAAATAAAAAACATTATTTTGAACAGCCAGATCGATATTGTCCTCAACCTGCATGATGGCAGCGGTTATTACCGTCCCCGGCATCAGGATTCATTACACGGCCCGCACCGCTGGGGCCAGAGTTTGATTATTGATCAGGCCGAACTGGAAAATGCGCGCTATGGAAACCTGTCTGAAACAGGAGAACGGGTGATCCGGCGTGTTAATCAACGGCTGCTTGAGCCTGAACACCGTTATCACCTCAAGAATACCCGCACCCGCAACGGCGACAGGGAGATGGAAAAAACTCTGACCTATTTTGCGGTACGCAATAACAAGGCCGCATTCGGCGTTGAAGCCAGTAAATCAATGAATACCGAATTTCGTGCTTTTTACCATCTGAATGTCATCGAGGCATTCATGCAGGAAATGGGTATTGAATATCGACGCGACTTTGCACTTGAGCCGGCCCATGTCAAACAGGCGATCGAAAAAGAACTGTATCTTGCCATGTTCAATAAACGACTTTTCCTGGATATGACAAATGCTCGGGACTGGCTGCGATATGTGCCAATGACGCCGCAACAACCCATGCAGGTGGAAGCCAGTAATCCGTTGCTTGCCGTTGTCGGAGAGGGACGGCATTACAAGGTGCGTTATGGAAATCGGGGTGTGACCAATCTGCATCCCCAGTTTATGGAATTTGATGACAGCCTGAAATATATACCGGTGTTGGTGGATGATCGCTATCAGCTGGTCAGGCCGGGTGAAACAATAAAAGTTCGCAATAACTTCATGGTGATTCCCCAGGCGGAGTATCGGGTCAATATTATCGGTTTCGTACACGACGGGGTGGACGATGAGGCCGGAGTGTTTGTTTCGCATGGAAACTTCATGCCACGGTTTTCCATCGACAGAAAGGCGAAAAAATTTCGCGTGGAAGTCTATCGTGGCGATAAGTTCAGCGGCATGATCCTGGCTGATTTTACTCAGCAGCCGTCTGTCGATGACGGTGTCGATCTGGCGTATTATCCACCACAGGCTGATTGACTTCCAACGCGGTATTGATTGATGGCTCTGACTTATAAAACCCAGGATTACTTTCAGGATTTTCAATGCCTCGGGGGGGATTGTCCGGATACCTGTTGCCAGCGCTGGGAGATTAAACTGGATCGTCAGCATTATGAACTTTTGCAGGCACGCATGTCCGAGGATCCCCGACAAAACGCCCTGTTTGAAACCTACATTCGGATCAATGACAAACCTGTGCTGGGTGATTATGACTACGCCCATATCAACATGGCGGATAACGGTTATTGTCCCATGTTGAGTGACGATGGGTTATGCGACATTCACCGTGCACATGGGGTAGAGCCGCTAGGTAATATCTGTACGTTTTTTCCACGTGTGATCGTGCGCCGGGGCAACGACGTTGAAATGTCGGGGGCGCTTTCCTGTCCGGAGGTGGTTCGCCGCTGCCTGTCCCAGGAGGCTCTGCCGTCGTTGGTTCGCTTCAGCCCCGCGGATCTGCCGCGTAGCGAGTATCCGATTACGCGCGAGTTGCCGCGCGGCGAAGCGGACCATTACGCCGTTTATTTTTCAAAGGTCAGAGACAGTTATATGTCCATTATGGCCCGGGAGGAAAAACCGCTTGCTGTTCGTTTGTACGCATTGGCCAGTGTGGCTAACCGGCTTTCCCGTTTTTATCACCGCGGTTGTGAAGCATTTGAAGCGTCATTGCTGGAAAAAGAGTTGCAACGGGCGGAGTCCGAAGAGGCTTTTGTTTATTGGTCCGACTACCTGGAACAATACCAGTCTGATGAGCCCATGGCGCTGATCGTGATCCAGTCCATTCTACAGTTAAAGCAGGAGCAGTTTCCGCAGGAAAAAACCAGTCAACTGGCCAAGCGGATATTCGCTTCCTGGGTGAATGAAGAGAGTCAGAGAAACTGGACCGAACTGTTTGCCAAGCGCGAACAGCAGGTTGAACAGACGTTATCCATGCTGCTTGATCGCTACATCACCCGTTATCTGTACAACTGCCTGTTCCGGGAATGGTTTTACACCATGCCGGACAGCTTCACCTACATTCAAATGCTGCTGGTGCGTACGGCCATGTTGCGTTTTCTGCTGATTGCCGATCCCGAGGTTGCCCGGCTGCTTGAGGCATACTCCCGGGGCGAACTTAATGAGACGCAACTGGAACAACATTTTTTTGAACTGGCAGTAAATACCACGTACCGCTTTTGCCGGGATGTGGACCAGAATCTGCCGTTCCTGCAGGTGTTGTACAATGCCCTGGGGGAACAGCAGATGATGAACTTCGACTATTCGTTACCGTTTATCAAATTCTGATCAAACCTTGGCATGCCCCCGCCTTTGGCGGCGAGACACAACCAGGTTATGTCGTTGCGGCGTGCTTCTTTGAGAAATGACCTTGCACCTTTGTATTGGGTTCTTCTTACTGGTCGGTGCGTACGCTGGTTATAGCTCTTTTGGTTTGGGTGCAGTAGAAGGAAAAACTTATCTCTCGCAGAGACGCCAAGGCGCAAAGAAATTTAATATCGCTCATTCTCTGCGTGCTCTGCGCCTCTGCGAGAGTATTATAGCCATGTAAAAGTACATTCTACGCGCGCTGTCCCTGGCATCGCCTCTTCCGGGGACTGCCATCATACAATCCGCTTTGCGGCTAGTCGTTGATTAATCGAATACCTGTCACCGGATCGGGTTTATATTCCGCGTCAATTCTCCGGTTTTTAAGGCCGGATCCGCTCGCTCACCGCTGATCATCCTTGTATTGCGCCTTTCAAGGTCCACTGCGGGTGCGGTTTATTGTACAATGGCGAATGACAAATTAAACTGGGTTATACGCAATCCGGTATACCAGACAGGATTATCATGAGTGAAATTCACACAGGCAAGTTGAGTTCCACAGAACGGGTCGAGCTGACCCGCGTTATTATGTCGATTCTCGACAGCTGGGGAATGTCCGCCCAGCAACAGGTGGACCTGCTGAATCTGCCGCCGAAAACACCGACCCGGGCACTGCGCCGTTATCGCGAAGACACGCCGTTTCCGCAAACCAACGAAGTGGACGAACGGCTCGAACACATCGTGGGTATCGTCGATGCATTGCGCACGACCTATCCGCATAATCCGTCGATGGGTGCCCTGTGGATGAAACAGCGTAACAAGCAGTTTCAGAACCGTAGTCCCCTGAAAGTCATGATCGACGACGGCCTTGAAGGCATTATGCGTATTCGCGCGCATCTCGATTGCGCCTACGACTGGTTTAACGACAGCAAGTCCGCCAGCAGCGACGACTGAATTCCACCGGCTTTGGTATGCTTCGATGCCGCGCATCGTTTAACAGGGCGCGGATTAATCCTCTCGATATGTCAATGATTCAGACCCCGCCGAAGTGTAAGGTTTTTCCCCTGTGTGCGGTGGTTACACCTGTTTGGTCCGGTGTGCAGTAGAAGGAAAAAGCATATTTCTCGCAGAGACGCCAAGAAATTTGATATCGCTCATTCTCAGCGTACTCTGCGTCTTTGCGAGAGTATGATAGTTGTGAAGAGTGCGCCCCGCACAGCCTCTCCCTGACATGGCCCCTGCGGGGCCTTCATCATACTGCCCGTGGGCGGAAATTCTGTTGCGTGTTCACGTTTAACGCCGGCCGCCCCGGCGTTTGTTGCGGCCTTCGAAGCGGACGATGCTCTTGACCAGCTCAGTAAAGGGGAGCTTCTCGAACTCGCCGTAACGAGCCTGCGAGTCACGTAGAATACCGGCGATGTTTTCTACTTGCGCGGCATCCTTTTTTTCCGGATACAGCTGGGCCTGCAGTCCCAGCAGACCGCCGGTTTGCACCTTCACTTCCTTGGCATGGGGGAGTGGACCGTCGATGTGCAGCTGTTGCAGGGCGAAGCTGGCGTTTTTTCGCATCAGTTCGAGAAAGGCCTGACAACGGGCGTTGCCGGTTTCGGAACTGCAGGCGACGCCTTCGCGATCGGCGAGATTAAAGCGGCGTCCATGCTCGCAGGTGCTGCGGCGGGAATTAATGGACTTTTCGAAGATACAACGGCGTTCGTTGATCTCGTGATAAGTGGATCTGTATTCGTCTTCTTCCACGCCAAGTCCGGATAATCAGACCGCTACTTTTCCCACTCACGCAGGATTGGCTCTTCCCGCTTTTCGGTGAGCATCTCTTCGGCGGCCAGCTGGTTGGCGGCAAAAATGACCTTGAAGATGGCCTCATCCCCCTCGCTCTGCTCGCTGCGCCGGGTGCGGGCAAGATTCTTGGCGTCCTTGAAGGATTCAAACTCGTCCAGACATTCGAGATTCTTGACCATCGAATTGAGCCCTTCGTTCATTTTGTATACGTAATACGGCATAGTCCCCACCTTGTTCAGCGTTATAATTGAATGACGCGCAGCTTGCTAACAGGGCAGCTGCATGGCAATTTTGAAAGGTCGTCAAGCATACTGGCTGAGCGGCACTGGCTCAATAACTCACAGGCAGTATGCTAGTATACATGCGGTTATTGGCCTGTATTTCAAGGGAGTCCCCCATTTCCACACAGAATTCACGTGAACTGCTGGCGATCGTCGAGCTGGGCGGTTATCCCGATTTTGCCCCGCTGTACCGCCAGTATGGCTATCAGGTGGAGACCACCGACTCGATGCGCAAGGCGGCCAAGGTGTTAAAAAAGCTGCGGCCGCAGGTGATTGTCACCGAATTCAATTTTCAGTCGGATTTTCGCGATCGGACCAGCAGTCTTGAGACCCTGATGGCGCTCGTTCAGCGCCTGCCCGACACCCGGGTGATCGTGTTTTATGAAAAGGAATACCTGCATCAGTTCGAGCGGGTAGCGGCGCGTTTTCCCATCCATGCCGCCTTGCCGTTTCCTATCGAGCAGACTGATCTGGAGGCGGCGCTTCAGCAACTGGAAAGTGGCGAATAAGTCTGGTTTATTTCCCTGTCATTCATATGGTAATTTGATGTTGTCATGACCAATCCACTTTCCCTGAACGAGGTCGTCCGGCAGACCAATGAGGTGGTAACCCTGCCGGGGGTCTTCGTGCGCGTCAATCGCATGGTGGACGATCCCGGCTGTCCGATGCAGGCGATCGGTGAAGTCATCGCTCAGGATCCCGGTCTGACCGTGCGCCTGCTGCGCATGGCCAATAGCGTCTATTACGGTTTGAGCCACGAGATCGACACGGTTTCGCGGGCGGTTACCGTAATCGGGACACGCCGGGTGCGGGATCTGATTCTGGCCACCTCGGTGGTCCAGGCGTTTGAGGGCATTCCCCAGGAGCTGGGTTCGCTGGAGGCATTCTGGCGGCACAGCATTCATTGCGGGTTACTGGCCCGGCATCTGGCGAGCCGGGTTCGGTTGCGCGAGCCGGACAGCCTGTTCGTGGCCGGCCTGCTGCATGATATTGGTCGGTTGGTCATGTTCAGCCGCTATCCCGAGTACGCGCGCCGGGCACTGGAGCACACGCACAGCCAGAATGGGGCCACACCGTTTTATCTGGGCGAGCGGCGTGAATTCGGCTTCGACCATGCAGAACTGGGCGGTGCGCTGGCCGAGCACTGGCAATTGCCGTCATTACTGGTCGAATGTATCGCCCACCACCATCAGCCCCGCCATGCGCAACAATATCCGCAGCAGGCGGCGATCGTGCATCTGGCCAACGGCCTTTCCACACCGACCGAAGAGGAGCGCCGTTCGCAGGCGGAGCAGGAGCAGCGGCTGGATCCCGCCATCTGGTCGCTGGTCGGTTTATCGCCGGAGCTGGCCGAGGAAGCCCGGCACGACGCCGATTCGCAGCTCAACGAGATGTATCAGTTATTGCGCGGTGATCTCGCTCAGGCCTGAGTTTGCGTCAGCTGATCCAGCCCCTCGCGGGCAATCTCGCGAATATCGGGGGAGTCGTCCTGCAACCGTTTTTCCAGCTGGGGCCGAACCTCCGGGTCGCCGGTCAGGGCCAGATAATGGGTCGCGTCGCCCCGGATCTGGGCATTGTCGTTTTCCGACAGGCGGGCAAATTCCGGCGCCAGTTGTTTCAATTCCTCGCTGCCGGCCAGTGACTCGAGTACCGCGTCCAGTCCGAGGCGGACCTGAATCTCCAGGTCCTCCTGTTCCAGCAGACCGATGATCACCCTCAGCCATTCGGGCTGCTGACGCAAGAATGTCTCGATGGTCTGCAATTCGCCTTCTTTGAGATGGTGGCGGATGTAATCGGCAATGCCCGATTCACTGCCGGCCTGCTCGGCCCAGTGGCGCAACTCCTTCGGCGAATAGTTGCCCGCCAGGGTAAACGGGCCGATGCGGGTCCAGGGCGTGGTGCGCACCCCCAGCTCCTGCGCCCGCGAGGGATCGACCACGATATTGCTGACCCGCAATTCACGAATCACGCCTTCTTTGATCAGGTCGGTCAGGGCCTGCAACACAGTGGGGCAGTGGGCGCAGCCGGTGGCAATCAGAACTTCAGCGTCAGGAGGTGTTTGGGCCATGACAGATTTACTCGAAAATTACGGGTTCAAACAGGCGGGCGGTGCCGGTTATTCGTCTTCCAGGAAGCGGATGCCGATGCCCTCATCGGTGCGGCGAACGACTTCGCCCTCGACCACCGGCGGGGGTTCATCATCCTGCAACGGGGTCTGGACCTGCAGGCTGACCCGGCTGCCCAGCGGTGGCAGCGTGATCGCCTCCGCTTCGACCGACAGAAACACGCCACCGTCGCTGATATCGCGGGTTTTGAGAATGAAACTGTCTTGCTCGAAGGTCACACTGACATCCAGTGCCAGGGCAAAACGGGCATGATGGCGTTTGTCACTCTCCGGCTCGCTGGCCATACCGGGGTCCGGGGGCAGAATACCTGCAAACAACTTTATCCTGCCGGATCAGCCGGTGCAAGCCGGTGATACACCAATCAGGCTTCCATATCGGGAATCAGGCGGCTGCGTACCCGGGCGATCATGTCCTTGAGCTGCAGCTTGCGCTTTTTCATGCGGGTCAGTTGCAGCTGATCGATGGTGGGATCCTGCGCCAGACGATTGATGACATCGTCGAGATCCCGATGTTCGGACACCAGGGTCTGCAGCTTGTCACGTAATTGTGCAGCCTCGTGTTCATCCATAGCAGTGGAACCGGTTACAAAGGAAGGGCAATTTTAGCTCAATCGCGCGGGGGGCGGAAGCGCCCTGACCGGCGCCGGCGAATACGTTATACTGCCCGTCCTTCCAACCGGTGATGATGTCGATGCCGCCTATTTTGACCTTCAAGGATGTGAGCCTCAGCTTCGGTGAGCAGCCGCTGCTGGATCACGTCGAGCTGCAGCTCGAACGGGGCGAGCGGGTCTGTCTGGTCGGGCGCAATGGCTCGGGCAAGTCGACCCTGATGCACCTGCTCAACGGCGATATCCAGCCTGACGACGGTGAAATCTGGTACCCGGACACATTGCGCATCGCCCATCTGCATCAGGATGTGCCGCAGGAGGCCGGGCAAACGGTCTTCGAGGTGGTGGCCGGCGGCCTGCAGGAGGCGGGGGCGTTACTGACCGCCTATCATCAGGCGCTGCAACAGTTCGATGATTCCCCCCGCCAGGTGGAGCGGCTGAGCGAGCTGCAACATCAGCTCGAAGCGGTGGACGGCTGGCGCCTGGAGCAGCGGGTCGCGACCGCGATCAGCAAGATGGAGTTGCCCGAGGACGCGCCGCTGGCGACCCTGTCCGGCGGGATGAAGCGGCGTGTCCTGATGGCCCGCGCGCTGGTCAGTGAACCGGATCTGTTATTGCTGGATGAGCCGACCAACCACCTGGACATCGAGGGCATCACCTGGCTCGAGCAGTTCTTGCTTGGCTATCCGGGGTGCCTGGTCTTCATCACCCATGACCGCAGCTTTTTACAGAATCTGGCCACCCGCATCATTCAGCTGGATCGCGGCCAGCTCACCTCCTGGCCGGGTGATTACCAGCATTACCTGGAGAAAAAAGAACAGCTGCTGGAGGCCGAGGAAAAAC
>CAYOOC010000042.1:13195-27710 GCA_964405505.1 uncultured Thiohalophilus sp. | reverse complement strand
CACCTAGCGTCTTGTTGAGGCGAGGGATATCCTCTTTTCACCATTTATATGATAATCCATACGTGATGTAACGTAACGGATTCCCCCATGGCTATTTTACACGTCGATATGGATGCGTTTTATGCCTCGGTGGAGGTGCGCGAGCAGCCGACGCTGGCCGGTCGGCCGGTGATCGTCGGTGGCTCGGCCGAGGGAAGGGGCGTAGTGGCGGCGGCCAGTTACGAGGCGCGCCGGTTCGGGGTGCACAGCGCCATGCCCATGGCCCGAGCCCTGCGTCTTTGTCCCGAGGCGGTCCGCCTGCCGGCGCGGCTCGATTTCTACCAGCAAGTTTCGCAGCAGATTCGCGCGATCTTCGCCCGTTATACCCCCGAAATCGAACCGTTGTCGCTGGACGAGGCGTTTCTGGATGTGACCGCCAGTGAAAAGCTGTTTGGGACGGCCCGGGAGATTGCCCTGCGGATCAAGCAGGATATTCGGGATGAATTGTCGCTAGTCGCCTCGGTGGGCATTGCCCCCAACAAGTTTCTGGCCAAGATTGCTTCGGACCTCGATAAGCCTGATGGCCTGGTCGAGGTGGCGCAGGAGCAGGTGCAGACGTTTCTCGATCCGTTACCCGTTTCCCGTTTATGGGGGGTGGGCAAGGTGACCGGCGCCCGCTTTGAACAACTTGGCATTCGCACCATCGGTCAGTTGCGCGGGCGCAGCGCCGAATTTTTACAGATGGAGTTCGGCAAGTTCGGCGTTCACCTGTGGGAGTTGGCGCACGGCCGGGATCCCCGCCCGGTCATCAGCGATCATCGCGCCAAATCGATCTCCATGGAAAATACCTTCGCCACGGATATTCGCGATGCCCAGATTCTGCGTGCCTGGTTGATGGATATGGCCGAACAGGTCGCGTGTCGTTTACGCCAGCAGGATTTTTACGGACGCACCATCCAGATCAAGTTGCGCTTCGCCGATTTTAAAACCATCACGCGTGCCCATACGCTTGATGAGGCCACCCGCTCGACGCGGGTGATCTGCCATACCGTACTCGCCCTGCTGGAGGAAGCCTGGACACCGCGCTCACCGGCAATACGCCTGCTCGGCGTCGGTGTCAGCGGTCTGGCAGAGATGCCGCTGGCACCAGAGCAGGGGGATCTATTCGCCGGGGCAGAGACGTCCACGGAAAAACAACGAGAGCTCGATGAGCTGGCCGATGCGATCAACAACCGTTTCGGCAAACAGCAATTGCGCCGCGGTGGCGGAATTACAAGTCGTTAGAGCGTGAAGTCGTTAGATCGTGAGGTTGCGAGAGCGCGAGTCGTCAGAGCGTGAGCTTGTCGGGCGTGAGGTGGTTGACGGGAAGCCCGGCCGGCTTACCATCATTGCCTAACGCCCTCACGTTTCATGGGTTACAATGAGGCAAAGTGGCACCATATATTCAAGGAGTACTCATGGCCGATCTCGCAGGTAATCAGTCCGGTCCCAATGTGGTCTATCTCAAGGATTACACCCCGCCGGCCTATTTGATCGACAAGGTGGATCTGCATTTTGATCTGGATGCCGCCGCCACCCAGGTCCGGGCCACGCTGAAGGTGCGACGCAATCCCGAATACCCTGACGCCAATCCGCCCCTGTCTCTGGATGGCAGTCATCTTGAACTGTTGAGCCTGCGTCTGGAGGGCGAGCCGCTGAGCGAAGCGCAGTACCGGCTCGCTGAAGAGGGACTGACGATTTTCGACGTGCCTGAGCAATTTGAATTGATTATCGAAACCCGCATCAACCCGGCCGCCAATACCGCGCTGGAAGGGTTGTATTACTCGGGCAGCATGCTCTGTACTCAGTGCGAGGCGCAGGGCTTTCGCCGAATTACCTATTTCCCCGACCGCCCCGACGTGATGTCGCGTTATACGGTTACGCTGGTCGGCGACAGGGCCAAATACCCGGTGCTGCTCTCTAACGGCAACCTGGCGGAAGCCGGCGAAACCGATGACGGTCGCCACTGGGCCCGCTGGGAGGACCCCAGTCTCAAACCCAGTTACCTGTTTGCGCTGGTGGCCGGACAACTGGTTTGTCAGGAAGATGCTTACACCACCATGAGCGGCCGCGATGTGGTATTGCGCATCTACGTGGAAGAAGAAAACCGTCACAAATGCGATCACGCCATGAGTTCGCTCAAACAGGCGATGCGCTGGGACGAGGAGACCTACGGCCGCGAATATGATCTGGATATCTATATGATCGTGGCGGTTAACGATTTCAATATGGGGGCCATGGAGAACAAGGGCCTGAACATCTTCAATTCCTCCTGCGTGCTGGCCAGTCCCGAAACCGCTACCGATCACGACTTCTACACTATCCAGAGCATCGTCGCCCATGAATATTTTCATAACTGGTCGGGTAATCGCGTCACCTGTCGTGACTGGTTCCAGTTGAGTCTCAAGGAAGGTTTTACCGTGTTCCGCGATCAGGAATTTTCCGCCGATCTCAATTCGCGCACGGTCAAACGCATCGACGATGTCAACATCCTGCGCACTCATCAGTTCGCCCAGGACGCCGGCCCCATGGCTCACCCGGTGCGCCCGGACCGCTACATGGAGATAAGCAACTTCTACACGGTTACCGTCTACAACAAGGGTGCCGAAGTGGTGCGCATGATCATGAACCTGGTCGGCCGTGAGGGCTTTCGCAAGGGGACCGATCTTTACTTCGCCCGGCACGACGGTCAGGCCGTCACGATCGAGGATTTTGTCAGGGCGATGGAAGAGGCCAATCATATCGATCTGGGTCAGTTCATGCGCTGGTACAACCAGGCGGGTACACCAGTACTCAAGGTCGATGAGGAATTCGACGAACAGGCGCAGACCTACACCCTGCATATCGAACAGAACTGTTCGCCCACGCCGGGCCAGCCAAAGAAACAGCCGTTTCATATTCCCCTGGCCGTCGGCCTGCTGGATCGCCAGGGCGACGATCTGGTGCTACAGCTGGAGGGAGAGAACGCCCCGCCCGAAGCCCGCACCCGGGTGCTGTCGGTTACCGAACCGGAACAGAGCTTTACCTTTACCGGAATGACCCATCAGCCGGTGGCCTCGCTGGGCCGGGGCTTCTCCGCGCCGATCAGGATCCAGGCCGGTTACGATGATGACAAGCTGGCTTTTCTGTTCGCCCACGACAGCGACGAATTCAATCGCTGGGATGCCGGCCAACAACTGGCGATGAACATCCTGCTGCGGCTGATCGAGCAGTATCAACAGAAAAAGCCGCTGACGCTGGACGAGTCCTTCATCCGCGCCTTTCGCAAAACCCTGCTCAATGCCGATCTCGACAAGGCTCTGATCGCCCAGGCCTTGAGCCTGCCTTCGGAAGCTTATATCGCCGATCAGTGCGAGGTTGTGGATGTCGAGGCAATCTTTGAAGTGCGTCATTTCATGCGCCAGACCCTGGCCTTTGAGCTCAAGGATGAATGGCAACAGATCTATCAGGCCAACAGCAGCGATAAACCCTATGCATTCAACGCCGACGAGATGGCGCGTCGCGCACTGCGCAATCTCTGCCTGGGTTACCTGCTGGAAACCGAGGAGCAGGCCATGTTCGAGTTGGCTATGGAACAGTACAGCCGGGCCAACAACATGACCGACACCCTGGCGGCTCTGTCGATGCTGGCCAATTACGCTATCCCCGAACGCCACCAGGCGCTGGAGGGTTTTTACCAGAAATGGCAGCACGATCAGCAAGTGGTGGAAAAATGGCTCGCCATCCAGGCCGGGTCGCGTCTGCCGCGTACCCTGCAGAACGTCAGGCAGTTGATGGAACACGAAGCCTTTAGCATCAAAAACCCCAACAAGGTGCGAGCGCTCATCGGCCGCTTCTGCGCCGGCAATCCCATCAATTTCCATGCCGCCGACGGCAGCGGTTATCAGTTCCTCGGGGATCAGGTGCTGGAACTCGACAATCTCAATCCCCAGATCGCTGCCCGGCTGGTGCAAAGCCTCAGCCGCTGGAAGCGCTACGATGAAAAACGTCAGGGACTGATGCGACAGCAGCTGGAACGCATTCTGGACAAGGATGGGTTATCCAGAGACGTCTACGAGGTGGCCTCCAAGAGCCTTGATGCTTGAAGTTGTAACAAGTTGTGACTACACATAAAGTTACAGGAAAAAAAGGAGAAGACGATGAGCCTCAAGCAAGCTTATGAACAGAAACTGAAAGCCCAGCTGGATGAATTGAAAACCGAAATCGACAAGCTCAAAGCCCGGGCGGACAAAGCCGAGGCTGATGTGCAGCTGGAATACTACAAGCAAATAGAAACATTAAGAGAAAAACAGGAAGCCGCGCGCGATAAACTTCGTGAGCTGGAACATGCCGGCGAAGATGCCTGGGAAGATCTCAAGGCGGGTATTGAAAGCGCCTGGGATGATCTGCGTGATTCGGTTAAATCCGCCACTTCAAGGTTCAAGTGAGCTTCTGATATTCACTTGCCGGGCCCTTTTTTTCTATCCCCAGTCGTTTGATGCGCGAGGCCAGAGTGGTCGGTTTAATGTTGAGCCGCTCTGCAGCACCGTTGCGACCAAAAATCCGGCCGTTACTGTGTTGCAGGGCAAGGCGAATATTGTTGATCTCCAGTGCGCGCAGTTCATCGCAGGTCATCAGGGAGCTTGGATCGATTTCTTCATTGGCTTGCGAGATATTGTTCAAGGAGGCTGGTGAGGTACTGGTGACCGGCAGATCGAAGCTCAGGCGTTCACCCCGGGAGAGAATTACCGCACGCTCGATGACATTTTCCAGTTCACGGATGTTCCCCGGCCAGTGATAGTCCGACAGGCGCCGGCTGTCGCCACGGGTCAGTCGCACCTGCGGCTTGTTAAGTTTCTGCCGGGCGTGGTTGAGGAAGTGGGTGGCGAGCAGGGGAATATCATCCTTGCGTTCGCGCAGGGCGGCTGACTCGACAGGGAAAACATTCAGCCGGAAATAGAGATCCTCTCGGAACTGTTTTTTGCGCACTTCCTGCAACAGATCGCGGTTCGTCGCCGCGATCAGGCGCACGTCCACCTTGCGGGTACGACTCTCGCCAACCCGTTCAAACTGGCCTTCCTGCAGGACCCGTAACAACTTGCCCTGTAATTCGACAGGGATTTCGCCGACCTCATCCAGAAACAGCGTACCGCCATCGGCCAGTTCGAAACGGCCGGCGCGATCGCCGGTGGCGCCGGTAAAGGCGCCTTTGACATGACCGAAAAACTCGCTTTCGAACAGTTCGCGCGGGATCGCCGCGCAGTTGACCCGGATCAGCGGACGCTCGCTGCGTTCGCTGGATTCATGAATGGCGCGTGCAATCAATTCCTTGCCCGTGCCGGACTCACCGCTGATCAGAACATTCGCTTCGGTTGGGGCTACCAGCTGGATCTGGTGGATGGTGCGCTGGATGGCGGTGCTCTTGCCGACGATTTCCTTATAGTTGTATTCGCTGCGGATTTCTTCCTGCAGGTAGGCATTTTCCTGTTCCAGACGTCGCTTGAGCCGGCTGACCTCTTCCAGCGCCGAGTGCAGGTTGTGTTCGGTTTGCTTGCGCTCGGTGATGTCGCGGAAGATCACCACGGCACCCACCAGCCGGCCATGATCGGTCACCGGCGTGCTGGTGTATTCGACTGGAAAGGCCGTGCCGTCCTTGCGCCAGAAAATTTCATTGTCGACCCGATGTACCGCGCCGTCGTGAAAGGCAGCATAGATCGGGCAGTCTTCCACATGATAATGATCGCCATCGACATGGGTGTGATGGATCAGGGTGTGAATGTCTTCGCCGACCACTTCATCGGCCTGCCAGCCGAGCATGTGTTCGGCAGCCGGGTTAAGAAAAGTAGTCTGGCCGCTGGCATTGACCCCGTATATGCCGTCCCCCATCGCCTGTAGCAATAACTGGTTTTCGCGCTCGATTTCCTGAAAGATTTCCTCGATCTGTTGCCACTCACCCAGCCCGCGACGGATGTAATCATCCGCACGGGCTTTGTGTTCCTGTTTTTTCAACTGTTGGCGGTCGCGAATTAGCATGGCAAGCAGTGGCTTGTCGTTAATGTTGATCGCGCATGCGGAGATTTCGATTTCCAGGGAATAACCATCACGATGGGAACAACATAGATCCAGACTCCAGCCGCTTTTTTGTGTCAGGGTCTGATCGGTGAAGCTGATTAAATCGGCGAGACAATGTTTGAATAATCGACTGACCGGCAGGCTGATCAGATCAGCATCGCTGTATCCCAGTTGCTGTTGTGCAGTGGGATTACTCATAAGAACTTGATCCGCATAGGGATCGATGATCAGCAGGGACTCCTGAATAGCCTGCAGGGTTTGCCATGCCAGAGTATGATGAAGATCCGTGTTGACTGTCATATTTTATCCTGTTGATCGCTGGCGATCCTGTTGTTGTTTGTTATGTGTGATCATTCTGCTGTTCATTTCAATTTACCTTAACTTTCTTTCGCAAGAAGTGTTCCAGGTTACGTTCTTTCGTAATTCCGATTCGGCGATTTCGTAATCTACGACATTGCGTAATGGTGCGGTTTTTATACTTTTAGCGATTTTGTTCGGTATTTCAGTCATTTAATTCTGGTTTTCAAAACTGGTACGGCAATTGCTCTGTGTAATACCAGACACCGTCTGCGCGCTGTAATCCGTTAAGGAATGTGGCTTAACTGACCAGGTATTGCATCAGGATGGCGCGCATGCACCAGCTTAGTGCGAATTAGCGAATTGACATCTAGCCGAACCGAAGAGGTAGGAAACCATGACCAACAAGAGTCTCAATAATCCATTTGATCCCAATAGTGATCTCAGCCACGGAGCTGCCTGTACCTGCTCGGCCTGTAGCCAAGCAACGGCCGGTGGGGATAAACCCGCAATGCAGCAGGCCAAACAGGTGGAGGCAATTAGCGAACAGGATACGAGCACCTTCGACAGTCCGGAGGATCTGATGGATCGCGCGGTGGAAAGCGCCGTTGTGCGCGCGGTATTCGGCCATAACGAGGTGTCACGCCGCTCGTTCATGAAATTGGTGGGCGCGGGCACCGCCGCGGCGGCGTTGGCCAGTATCTTCCCCATGGAAGCGGCTAAAGCCGCGGTCAAGGACAGCCTGGGGCCGCTGGAGAAGAAAAAACTCAAAGTCGGCTTTGTGCCCATCACCTGTGCCACGCCTATTATCATGGCCCACCCGATGGGTTTCTACGAGAAGTATGGTCTCGACGTGGACGTGATCAAAACCGCTGGCTGGGCGGTCTCGCGCGACAAATCCCTGAACATGGAATACGACGCCGCGCACATGCTGACTCCGATGCCGCTGGCCATCTCCATGGGCGCCGGTTCCACGGCCAAGCCGTTTTTGATGCCGGCGGTGGAAAACATCAACGGCCAGGCGATTACCCTGCATAACAAGCACAAGGACAAGCGCGATCCCAAACAGTGGAAAGGCTTCAAGTTCGGTGTGCCGTTCGAATATTCCATGCATAATTTCCTGTTGCGCTATTACGTCGCCGAACATGGCCTGGATCCGGACAAGGACATTCAGATCCGGGTAGTCCCGCCGCCGGAGATGGTGGCCAATCTGCGTGCCGGCAATCTCGATGGCTATCTGTCGCCAGATCCGTTTAACCAGCGAGCGGTCTGGGAAAAGATCGGCTTTATTCATCTTCTGACCAAAGAGATCTGGCAGGGCCATCCCTGCTGTGCGTTTGCCACCAGCGCCGAGTTTGCCCGGGAAAATCCCAATACCTACGGCGCGCTGTTCAAATCCATTGTGGATGCCACGCACTTCTCGGCCAAACAGGAGAACCGCAAGGATATCGCGCAGGCTATTTCCGCCAAGGGCTATCTCAACCAGCCGGTTCCCGTTGTCGAGCAGGTGTTGACCGGTCGCTTTGCCGACGGGCTGGGTAACGTGCGTAACGAACCGGATCGTATCGACTTCGATCCTTTTCCCTGGCACTCCATGGCAGTCTGGATCCTGACCCAGATGAAACGCTGGGGCTACATCAAGGGCGACGTGAACTATCAGGGGATCGCCGAAGAGGTTTACCTGGCCTCCGAGTGCGGCAGCCTGATGAAAGAGCTGGGTTACGAGCCGCCGAAGGAAACCTATGAAAATTACACCATCATGGGCAAGGAATTCGACTACACGAAACCCGAAGAATATGCCAAGGGCTTCGCGATCACGAGGGCCTGAAGTATGGATATCTTTCAGAACCTCAATGTTCGGGCGGCGCTCCTGTCGGTGCTCATACTTGTCCTGTTCCTGACTATCTGGGAACAGGGTAACAAGGCGCCCGACATGGACAAGCCGATGACCGAGTATGAACGCCTGATGGGGGGCTCGGAGCCGCAGGCCCGGGTCCCCAACCCGAGTGAGATCGGTGCCCTGGCCATCGAGGAGCTAAGTGATCCGTTTTACGACAAGGGCCCCAATGACAAAGGTATCGGTCTGCAGCTGCTTTATTCCCTGAAACGGGTCCTGATCGGTTATTTGCTGGCGGCTCTGGTTGCCATTCCTGTCGGTTTTTTGATCGGTATGTCACCCCTGATGTACAAGGCGCTGGATCCATTTATCCAGGTGATGAAGCCGATCTCGCCACTGGCCTGGATGCCGCTGGCCCTGTTTGTCCTCAGGGATTCGGAGATTTCGGCGATCTTCGTGATCTTCATCTGCTCCATCTGGCCGATGCTGGTGAATACCGCCTTCGGGGTCAGTGCCGTGAAGAAGGATTATCTCAACGTCGCGCGAACCCATGAACTCGGACCGTTGCGCACCGCGTTTCTGGTGGTCCTGCCTGCCGCGGCACCGACTATTCTGACCGGTATGCGGATTTCGATCGGCATCGCCTGGCTGGTAATCGTCGCTGCCGAGATGCTGGTGGGTGGTACCGGTATCGGTTACTACGTGTGGAATGAATGGAACAACCTGGATCTGACCAGTGTGGTGTTCTCCATTTTGATGATCGGCGTGGTGGGTATGTTACTGGACCTCATGCTGGCCAAAGCCACACGCCTGGTCCAATACGTGGAGTAAAACAATGAACAGGAAAAAATACTTTCTCGATGCACAGGGGCTGGTCAAGCAGTTCCCCGCTCCGAAGGGAGGCCAGCCACTGACCGTGTTCGAAAATCTCAATTTCGGGATCAACAAGGGTGAGTTTGTCTGCATCATCGGTCATTCCGGCTGTGGCAAGTCGACCATCATGAACATCCTGGCCGGCCTGGATCAGGCCAGTGGCGGGGTGGTGTTGATGGATAACAGGGAGGTGGCCGGGCCGAGCCTGGATCGCGGGGTGGTGTTTCAGAACTACAGCCTGCTGCCATGGATGAGTTGTCTGAAAAACATTACCTTCGCAGTCAAGTCTCGCTGGCCACAGTGGAGCAGTGAGCAGGTTTATGAGCACAGTATGAAGTATATCGAGATGGTGGGGCTCAAAGGTGCCGAGCTGCGAAAACCTTCACAGCTATCAGGTGGTATGCGCCAGCGAGTGAGTATTGCCCGGGCCTTTGCCATCGAGCCGAAACTGTTGTTACTGGATGAGCCTTTCGGCGCGCTGGACGCCCTGACTCGCGGCATGATTCAGGAGGAACTGATCAAAATCTGTGAACAGACCGGACAGACTGTATTCATGATTACCCATGACGTGGATGAAGCGATTTTGCTGGCGGATCGTATCTTTTTGATGAGTAATGGTCCCAACGCAACAATTGCCGAATCGGTGGTGATCGATATCCCGCGCCATCGCGATCGGGAACAGATTATCCATCATCCGAACTATTACACGATTCGCAACCACCTGGTCGACTTCCTGGTGAAACGCTCCAAGGAACTTAACGATCCGGAGGTCGCGGTCGTACCCCACGACGATAACGCCAGACCGGCCTATCCGCCGGAAGTGAACCCGGCCACAGGCCAGGTAAGCCAGTTGATTGAAACCGAGACGACCGAGGGCAGCGAACTCAGCCGCCAGGTCGTGAATATGCAATAACCCAAGGAGAAACCCCATGAGTGTAACCGCAGAAAGTCTCGTGACCCCGTCTTCCTCGCTGTCCGGCACCATGCTTAGCAAGGAACAGATGACCGAAACCATTATCGCCGCCAAGCTTGAAAAGGGCCTGAGCTGGCAGGAAATCGCCGATGAAGTCGGCGCCGGCGTTCTCTGGCTGACCTCGGTCTGTTTCGGCAAGAACAGCGCCAAAAAGGACATCGCCGACAAACTGTGCAATGTCCTGGGGCTGGGAACGGAAGTGAGTACCGCCCTGCAGGCCTTTCCCAATAAATCCTGGGAATGGACGATTCCGCAGGACCCGGTGGTTTATCGCTTTTATGAATTGATCGGCGTGTATGGCGATACCATCAAGGAAATTATTCATGAAAAATTCGGCGACGGAATCATGAGCGCCATTGATTTCAGCATGGATATTGACAAGGAAGAGAACCCGGCTGGTGATCGGGTTGTTCTGACACTGAACGGAAAATTCCTGCCTTACAAATCCTGGTGAGCGCGGCCGCAGGCATCTAAACCGCTTATCCGGTGAACAACACTCCCAGCCGTCGCCAGTCGGCCGGGGGTGTTTCACGTTGAGGTTTTCGTGGCGAAGCGCCCCCTGCCGGGGAGCCAGAGGGAACCAGGATCCTGTAAACTGCCCGTTTCAATCAGATGACGGGATACGCACATGCAAATCTGGGTCGATGCCGACGCCTGTCCGGCCGTGATCAAGGAGATCCTGTTCCGCGCGGCGCAGCGTACACAGACACCAATGACGCTGGTGGCAAACCAGTATGTCAAGGTTCCCCGATCCCCCCATATTAAATCCCTGCGGGTTGAGCACGGCTTTGATGTGGCGGACAACGAGATTGTGCGGCGCGTTGAAGCGGGGGACCTGGTCGTTACCAGCGACATTCCCCTGGCGGCCGAGGTGATCGAAAAAGGGGCCCGGGCGCTGAGTTTTCGCGGGGAATTGTTTACTATCGAGAATATCCGCTCGCGGCTGAACATGCGTGATTTCATGGACACGCTGCGGGCCAGCGGGGTAGACACCGGCGGACAGGCGGCGATGAGCCAGACCGAACGCCAGGCATTTGCCAATCACCTGGACAGGATCCTCACCCACAACCAACCCCGGGTTTGAGCCGCCATGTTGAAACTGCTGCACACCATTGAGCAACAGGATACCGATGCCCTGATCCGGACCCTGAAACGGGAGCTGGAATCGGGTGTGGGGGCGAACCTGCCGCTGGATCAGGGTACCTTTGAGGGCGGTTACAGTGATGCGAGCGATCTGCAGGTGACCGTGCTGGGTATCGATCAGGATGATCAGGTGTTGCATGCCCGCATCGGGGTCTTTTTTACCGAGATCATCGCCAACTGCAGTTGCGGCGACGAGCCGGTGCACAAGCCGGCCTATTGTCGGATGCAGTTGAGTATCGATCGGACCACCGGGGCGACCACGGCTACTGTGCTGGCGGAGTGAGTCTGTATGCTGCGTATTTCAAAGAATGTGGTGATTCCCGACAACGAGATCGACATGCAGGCGATTCGTGCCCAGGGAGCAGGTGGCCAGAACGTGAACAAGGTGGCTTCGGCCATTCATCTGCGCTTTGACATCAATGCTTCTTCCCTGCCGGCATTTTACAAACAGCGCCTGCTGACACTTGCTGACCAGCGGATCTCATCGGACGGAGTGATCGTGATCAAGGCGCAACGTTATCGCAGTCAGGAAAAAAACCGCGAGGAAGCGCTGGAGCGGCTGCGTGAACTGATTCGCTCGGTGCTGGTCACGCGCAAGAAGCGCAAGGCGACCCGACCGACTCGTGCTTCCGTCAAGCGTCGCCTGGATACCAAACAAAAGCGTAGTAAAATCAAGCGTAATCGGGGCAAAGTGCGTTCCGACGAGTAGGCGTATCGGTTGTGCCGGGATCGACAGATTCATATACTGTTCCTGGTCTTTGAATCACGGAAGCTGCTACGCGTATGGCAAACAAACCGGTTGTCGCCGATAACAAACCCGCCAAGGTTAACCTTTCCACCGAACAGAAATATTATTTTTGCGTCTGCGGTCGCTCGCAGAACCAGCCGTTTTGCGATGGTTCGCATGCCGTCACCGGCTTTGAACCTCTGGCCTTTACACCCCAAAAGGAAGGCGAGGCCTTTTTGTGCAACTGCAAGCACAGCGGCAATCTGCCCTATTGCGATGGCTCGCATAATCAGTTCGGCGAGAGTCAGGTCGGCAAGGAAGGTTCCGGCAACGAGAGTAATGACAGGAGCAAGGAGAAAAATAGACCCTCCCAACCTGAAGCAAAAGCCACGGAAGAGGAGCCGACTGTTGAATTGATACATCAGCTGGCAAAAGAGGGGCTGACTTCGCTGGGTAAACACGGTCCGATCGCGGCGATGGGCGTACCACGGCACAGGCTGCCGGACTGGGATGATATCCAGATCATGGTGGCGCAGTTGCACGACAAACCGCTGGCGGATGACGCGTCAGTTGATACTGAACTGGTCATCGGCCCGCAAAGCAAAAAACCGCTGTGTCTGAAGATGCCGCTGTTTGTCTCCGATATGAGTTTCGGTTCGCTTTCCGAAGAAGCCCGCCTGGCCCTGGCGAAGGGCGCCGAACAGGTGGGTACCGGGATCTGTTCCGGCGAGGGCGGCATGTTGCCGGAAGAACAGCAGGCCAACAGCCGCTATCTGTTCGAGCTGGGCAGTGCCTGTTTCGGTTATGATGAAACGATCCCGGCGCAGGTGCAGGCGTTTCATTTCAAGGGCGGGCAGGCCGCCAAGACCGGCACCGGCGGGCATCTGCCCGGGGCCAAGGTCAGCAAAAAAATTGCCGAGGTGCGCGGTATTCCCGAAGGCAAGTCGGCCTATTCGCCGCCGACCTTTACCGAACTGCGCGAGCCGGCACAGTTCAAAGATTTTGCCGATCAGGTACGCGAGATCAGCGGTGGCATTCCTGTCGGGTTCAAACTGAGTGCCAACCATATCGAGCGGGATATCGAATTTGCCCTGCAGGCCGGTGCCGATTATCTGATCCTCGACGGACGTGGCGGTGGCACCGGTGCCTCGCCGTTACTGTTTCGGGATCACATCAGCGTGCCAACCATTCCGGCACTGGCCCGGGCGCGGCGTTATCTGGATCAACAGGGCGTCAGCGGCAAGGTGACCCTGATCGTCACCGGTGGCCTGCGCACGCCGGCGGATTTCATCAAGGCCATGGCGCTGGGCGCCGACGGTATTGCCCTGGCCAACAGTGCCATCCAGGCGATCGGTTGCGTGGCCGCGCGTATCTGTCACACCAACCAGTGTCCCTCGGGCGTTGCCACCCAGGATCCCGAATTGCGCCAGCGGCTGGAGGTGGACGACGGCGCCCATCGTCTGGCCCGCTTCCTGCAATCGTCGGTGCAGCTGATGCAGGTGATGGCGCGCGCCTGCGGGCATACGCGTCTCGATCAGTTCAATCAAAAAGATCTGGCCACATTCGATTATGAGATGGCGCGGTTGTCGGGGATCGTTTATGCCGGCCTGGCCGGTCAGCCCTGATGAGGACAGTCATTAAAGCGTGCAACGATTGACGTGAGACAGGCGCCAGATACCAGCATCGTATCGTCCTTCATACCGGCACGGGGGCTGGGTAATCCCCATGTCCAGACCCTCTTGCCCCGCTTTATCAATCGCCGTTCCCTGGCGGTGACCTGGCAGGAGCTGCCGCTACCCGATGGTGACTTTGTGGATCTTGCCTGGCGGAGTCAACCGGCAGCCGATGACAGAACCCCGATCGTGGCGGTGTTTCATGGACTGGAAGGCTCACTCGGCTCCCCCTATGCGCGCGATATCCTGTACGCGATCGAGCAGCGCGGCTGGCACGGGGTGTTGATGCACTTTCGTGGTTGCTCTGGCCGGCTCAACCGGTTGCCACGTTCCTATCACAGCGGTGAGACCGGCGATGCGCGCTATTTCTTAAGTTGGCTGCAGGAGCATTACCCCCATGCCCCGCTGGGCGCCGTGGGCTACTCACTGGGCGGTAATATGCTGCTCAAGCTGCAGGCCGAATGGGGCACCAGGTCGCCGTTGCGCGCGGCGGTATCGGTTTCGGCGCCCCTGAAGCTGGACATCTGCGCCGATCGCATCACGCAGGGGTTTTCGAAAGTATACGAACGGCATCTGATCAAGAGCCTGGTAAACCGGGTGCTGGCAAAATTTGCCAATCATGATTATGAAAAACTGATCGGGTTAACACCGCAACAGATCGAAAAAACACGCACCTTTCGTCAGTTCGATGACTGCTTCACCGCACCGATCCACGGTTTTGCTGATGCCAACGATTATTACCGGCAATCGAGCGCCTTTGGCTATCTTGGTGACATCCTGCAGCCGGCGTTGATCATCCAGGCTTACGATGATCCGTTCATGACCCCGGCAATCCTGCCTGATGTGCAACAACTGCCCGACAATGTGCAACTGGCAGTGAGTCCCCGTGGCGGACATGTCGGCTTTGTGGGCGGTTCCCTCAC
>CAYOOC010000042.1:0-13095 GCA_964405505.1 uncultured Thiohalophilus sp. | reverse complement strand
AACTGGCAGTGAGTCCCCGTGGCGGACATGTCGGCTTTGTGGGCGGTTCCCTCACGCGACCACGCTATTGGCTGATGGACGCGGTGCCCGATTACCTGGCCCGGTTTTTCTGATTGGTATTGACGATATGTCAGATGACATTAATTAACCACCGAATAACACTGAAAAAAGCAATTATTCCGCTCTTCGATGAATTTCCTGACACACCGAACAGGCTGAATAAATCAATCGAAGATATTTCAGTGGATTCAGTGTCTTCAGTGTTTCTGTGGTTAACTCATCGGGGTGGATTTCACGCACCTCGATTCTAACCAGCCACCACCCGGTTGCGTCCTTTCTTTTTGGCCTGGTAGAGCGCCTGATCGGCCCGTTTCATGATGGTCCGGGGATCGTCGGCGGTGGTCGTGTCGGCAACCCCGATGCTGATACTGATGGAGAGCGCGGGGGTGTCGGCCCGGGGACGGGGTTTTTCCGGCCGTCTGGCGGGTCGGGATTTATGGCGTACCCTGAACGGGCTGCTGGCGATGGTCTCACGTAACTGTTCGAGTACGTTCTGTACTTCGTCGGCTGCTTTACCGGGAAAGACCAGGGTGAACTCCTCCCCGCCGTAGCGAAATGCCTTGCCACCTTTGACCCTGTTCAGATGGACCGCCAGCATACGCAGTATCTGATCGCCCACGTCGTGGCCGTAGGTATCGTTGAGCTTTTTGAAGTGATCCACGTCGACCATGGCAAGGCTGTAACGGCTGCCCTGAGACATCAATGCCTGTCGTAGTGAGCGACGTGACGGCAACCGGGTCAGCTCATCGTAGTAGGCCAGCTGACGAATGTTGAATAACAGGGCCAGGAAAATCAGCAGACCGCCTGATAATAAATAGAGTCGGGACAGGATCGGCGAGTCGAACTGATGCAGGGCAAGCACCAGCGTCAGGAAGGTCACAAACAGTGCCCCCTGCAGTGGTGCCGGATGGGTAAAGACATAAACCAACAAAACAACACAGCACAACAGTATCACCAGTTGTGCCAGCCCCGGAATGGGAGAGGTTGCCACTAATGGCAGCGGGGAATAGGTCAGGCTCCCACTCAACTCACCGGGCAGGTTTTTTATCAGCCAGTACGCCAGCAATAGTTGTATCGCGATGAGCGTCGCGCGTTGCAGACCGTAACGATTAAGTATTCCCCGTTCCCGCCACAGATCATTGATGACCAGGTTGACCGGTACCAGCAGGCAGAGCAGGGCATGGATCAATGTCGCCTGCGGATGGGGTGTGACAGACCAGACGGACACATCCAGTACCGCGACGCAGAGCAGCAGGATCAGCAGATTGAAGAATTCGCGGCTGTGACGGAACAACACGGCGAATAGCATACCGGTGATAAACAGGGCATAGGGCAAACGCGCGAAGAGCTCGCCCAGAGGCTGCAGTTGATTGCTGAGCGGTTGTTGCAGCAGATATACCGCGAGCAATAACAGGGCCGGTAGCAGGAGCGTCTTGAGTGAGCGTTGCAGATCGAGCGCCACCGGTTCTCCCTGGCTGGTTTGTTATTTTAGTGTCTGCCGGTGCTGGTGCACGGCCTGGATGATGGCGTTTGCTCAGGCCGGGGAGGCGATATTGCTTTCCCCGACGGCGCCGGTTTTCAGCTCCGCGGCAAAATCGAGCATGCGCTGGACCGACACCCGGGCCTGTCGGGCGATCGCCGGGTCCACGTGGATCTCATTGGTGCCCTGTTCGAGCGAGTCGGCCAGGTTCTGCAGGCCGTTCATCGCCATCCACGGGCAGTGGGCGCAACTGCCACAGGAGGCACCGATACCGCCGGTGGGCGCTTCGATCAGTTGTTTGCCCGGTGCCGCTTCATGCATCTTGTAGAAAATGCCCTTGTCGGTGGCGACGATGAAGGTGTCGTTGGGCAGATCGTGTACCGCGTTGATGAGCTGGGTTGTGGAGCCGACCACGTCGGCCTGTTCGATGACATCGGCCGGAGATTCGGGATGCACCAGCACGGCGGCCCCGGGGTGTTTTTCACGCAGCTTGCGCAGCTCGGCAGCCTTGAATTCGTCATGAACGATGCAGGCACCCTGCCACAGCAGCATATCGGCGCCGGTAACTTTTTGCACGTAATCGCCCAGATAGCGATCCGGTGCCCAGATGATCTTCTCGCCCTTATCGTGCAGATGTTGTACGACTTTGGTGGCGATGCTGGAGGTGACCACCCAGTCGGCGCGCGCCTTCACCTCGGCGGAGGTGTTGGCATAGACCACCACCGTGCGGTCGGGGTACTGGTCACAGAAGGCTTTGAACTTGTCGGCGGGACAACTGAGATCCAGCGAGCATTCGGCCTGCAGGGTCGGCATCAGTACCCGCTTTTCAGGATTGAGGATCTTGGCGGTTTCGCCCATAAAGCGCACCCCGGCGACAACGATGGTACTGGCCGGGTGGTCATGGCCGAAGCGGGCCATCTCGAGGGAGTCGGAGACACAACCGCCGGTTTCGTCGGCCAGCTGCTGCAGATCGTCGTCGGTGTAATAGTGGGCCACCAGGACGGCATCCTTCTCCTTCAGCAACGCCTTGATGCGCGCGAACAGTTCCTGCCGCTCGCTCTCGCTCGGCGGTTTGGCCGGCGGGGTCAGCAACGCCTGCTGACGAATGGGTTCGATATCGATACTGGGTGCCTGGGCGGAATTCATCATCTTTACCAACACGTTTGCTTCGTTTTGTGACCGGTTACCTGCTATAGCTTACCCAGCAAGGTCATTCTGGCGGTATATAGCCGATGGGGGAGCTGTGACACCGGTACCAGTCTACTCTTACATATATGTCCTGTGCAGCCGGCGCTCAAGGGCCGTGGCCTGGCATGCTGGTCAGAAAATCACCAGCGGCGCGCAGTTCTTAAAGTATTATGAGAAAAATATCTTGTAAGAGGCTGATTATATAGTATTATTAAGGAAAGTCACGCAAGGAAGAGCGCCGTGAATAACGAGAAAATCATCGACAAAATCTGCAAGTGTTTGCGTCTGTCCGAGTCGGGCAACCCCAACGAGGCGGCTGCGGCGTTGCGTCAGGCGCACCGTTTGATGCACAAACATCGCATCGGGGAGGATCAGATTCGGGCTGCCGGGGTGGCCGAGGCGGTGATCGATTCGGGGAATCGCTATAACCCGCCGTTCTGGGCCGTGGCCCTGTCCAACCTGATCTGCGAGGCCTTTGACTGCCGGGTACTGGTTTCACGTCGTTATGGCCGGGCCCCGGAATTCCGGTTTATCGGCCTGGAACAGGCGCCACGGGTCGCCGGCTACTGTTTCAGCGTCCTCTATCGCCAGCTCGAGCAGGCCCGGGAGGCCTTTATCGCCGATCTGGCCGAGGCCGATCGGGAGCGACGCGGCGAGGTGTTCGTGCAGGCCTGGCTGGTGCGGGTGGCCCGGACGGTGGCCGAGTTCAGCGCCCATTCTGCCACCCGCGAGGCGGTCGACGCCTATATCCGGTCGCACTATGGTGATGCCGGCGAGCAGTGGTATCAGGAAACGCTGCAGACCGATAGCGAGGATTACGACGATATTCTCACTGGCATGCGCGCCGGCGAGCAGGTGACCCTGTTCCGCTCCATGGCCCGCTCACTACGCCCCTCCCTGCCGCCCCTCAAGCAGTCCGCCTGATTTTTCAGGTGAATTTCGCTTGACGGGCAGGCGAAATTTTTACATTTTCTGTAAGCTTACTGATTCCGGTCTGTGTGGGGCAGGCATGACCGATGTCCACCTATATTACCTATAAACTCGACGGGGTCGTCCGCAAGGTACCGTGCAAGTCGGTGCTGACGCTGGGGCGCGACATGAACAGCGACATCGTGTTGCCGGATCTGCACGCCTCCCGTAATCACGCCATGATCCGCTGTATTGGCAACGGGGATTATTATCTGATCGACAGCGGCAGCTCCAACGGCAGTTTCGTCAACCGCCAGCGGGTGGCCATGCCCAAGCTGCTCAAAAATGGCGATCGTATTAACATCGGCCGTTTCGAGATCCTGTTCGAGCAAAGCAGCAAAGAGACTGGCAGTTTCGATAAACTGTCACTGCAGGATACGGTCATTTCCGACAGCCCGGATATCAAGCAGATCACCGTCCTGGTGGCAGACATTCGCGGTTTTACATCCCTCTCTGAACAGGTCGACATACGTACCCTGACCAAGCTGATGAATCGCTGGTTTCACAACGTCAGTAACGCCATTTTCGACAACGCCGGAACGGTGGACAAGTTCATTGGTGACTGTGTCTTCGCGCGCTGGGAGTCAGACGAGGATCAGAGCAGAACACTTAAACAGGCTCTGAGTGCCGCGTTACTGATCAACGGCATCACCCGGGAACTGAACGATGCTTTCAGTGAGTTGCCCGAGCCGGTCAAAATTGGCGTTGGGATCAATACTGGTGCAGCCTCGATGGGGATCGGGCAGGACAATACCGCCCTGGGCGATGCCGTGAATATTGCCTTTCGCCTGGAAAGTGCCACCAAGATCCTCGGCAGCGATATGGTATTGAGTGAAACCGCCTACCGGCATTTGCCGGCCGGGCGGCTGGAGGGCAAGACACACCATTTACGTATCAAAGGCAAACGCGATCCGGTGCGGATCTGCAGCCTGGCGTTCGACGAGGTCAAGCAGATCCTTGAGGAAATGACTTAAAGTTCTAAGTTCTAAGTCGGCAGGCCGGACATAGCAACGTGGTGTCCGGCTTTTCGGGAGATGCCCGATACCGCTTCACTATATCGGGCCTACTACTCAGCACTCGGCACTGAGTACTCAGTACTGGCTCTTCAGGCACGCATGAACTTGCGTACATCGAGGATCATCTCTTCCATTTCCAGCTTGATGCGGTTGATGATACGGGCCGCCTCGTCCGCTTCTTCGATATGGCCGTCATCAAAGTTGCTGGAAGTCATAAAGCGTTGTCCCTCAGCGATAATTTCGGCTTCATCGTCGGGAATGAACTGGGCCAGGTAAACATAGCTTTGCGCCAGACTGTTACATATATCCTTATTGTCCCCTTCCAGCTCCCATAACAAGAGTTGAATGGCGCTTTTTATCTCGTCCCGCGGGTAGGGCAGCAGTGAGAGCGGATGACCGTAGTTGCCGGCATCCAGTTGTGCCAGTATTTTGCCGTAGGCGTTGACGACCTGCTCGGCATTTTTCAGTTGTTGTTCGTACTCGGAATTCATCAATCTGTGAATAGCGTTTATATTGGGCGACATTGTTGCCGATTTTGTGAGCAGGTTGCGCCGTTATAGCATGGCGTCACCGGGCGGTTTTCCGTATTATAGAAGATATAACATGATTCTGTGTGACGAATGACTATCGATAGTCTGATAAACCTGCTGGTTCAATATTCCGATAACCTGATCACCTGGGGCATTGCCCTGTTGCTGTTGCTGGCGGCGATGGTGCTTGCCTGGCCGCGTCTCTGCCGCGGGTATCTTGACCGGCAGTTACAGAAGAAAATTCGGGCAGTCGCGGCCGAGACATTACATCAGGTTGTGATTCCCGATGGCATGGATGGGGCGGTTTATCTGGAAAATCTGTTGCTGACGCCGGACGGGCTGCTGGTATTGCCGGTGCACCGTTATCAGGGGGTGGTATTTGCTGCCGATGGGATCGATAACTGGACCCAGGTGCTGGGCAAGCGAACCTACAAGTTTGGGAATCCCCTGCCGCAACTGGAGTCGGAAGTCCTGGCAGTCAAAGATTACGCTTCCGGTATTCCCGTCGAGGGCAGGGTAGTGTTTACCAAAGGCGTGGAGTTCCCCAAGGGGCGGCCCGACAAACTGATCTCAGTGGCGGAGCTGGAAAAGCTGGGTGAAGATAATCGTCAGCGTGAGGTGCCCGCAGCGTACTGGCAGGCCTGGGAAGCGCTGAAGCAACAGGTGCAAACCCCCGAGGTGTCGAAGCTGCGCCAGCTTTATGCCGTCGAAAAAGAAACAACTTTCAATGGGCGCAGTGTCATGGCCGGGCTGATGTTTCTGGCTGCCGGAGTCTGGCTTGGCTGGCGTTATTTACTTGTTTAAATGAGCGCGGTGCCGGAGATTCAGCGGGAGACGATCTCTTTCCACTGTTCCAGCAGGTTATCGAAACGCTCGCGCAGATTGCTTTCGAGATTGTTTTCATGAGTCTGGCGCGATTGCTCGTCCTTGTTGTCCTTCTCTTTTGATTCTTTATTATTCAGCGTACCGACACCGGCACGGGTGGTGGTACTCTTGCCAGTGTCGGTACGGGCGATGACGTGTTCGTCGATCAGTTCCGGGTGCAGAAACAGATAAACGCCACCGCTGCCCAGCGCCAGCATGAGTGAGGCGGCCAGGGCGAATACGTGGCGTTTCTTGCGTTTTTGTTGATGGGAAGCCTGCTGTTCGGCGATTCGGGCATGCACCGCCTGGGTGTTGAGCGGTTTGAAGACCGGCTTTTCAGTCTCTTCGATCTCGAAAGAGGGCAATTCAGCGCTGCTTCCGCCAGTGCCACGTTGCGGTTCGTTGTCCAGCTCGGCCTCGATCTGTTCGGGGGTAACGCTCGGTTCCTTGAAAATAAAAATATCTTCTTCGCCTTCGAGGATAATTCGCCCGTCGGATTTGCGCTGAAGTGTGGCACGTGCCAGGGAGAGCCCTTCGCCACGCTGGCGTTCTTCCTCTGCCTGGCGCTGCTGTTCTGCCTGCTCCAGTTTAGCCTTGATCTCCTCGGCCATGCGCCGTGCCTGTTCCTGACGGCGATGCTGGGCCTGGCGGATCGCCTGCTGGCGACGGGCTTCGCGTTCCTGATCCTGTTTACTCTTCTGCTCGGCCGCCTGTTTGGCGCGGGCCTCGGCCTCGCGCCGGGCCTGCTCCTCGGCCTGTTGTTTGGCACGGGCCTCGGCTTCACGCTGGGCCTGTTCCTCGGCCTGCTGTTTGGCACGGGCCTTGGCTTCACGCTGGGCCTGTTCCTCGGCCTCACGGTGGGCCTGCTCCTCGGCGTCCTGTTTGGCCCGCGCCTGCGCTTCCTGCTGGGCCCGGGCGGCGTGTTCCATCACCTGCTGACGGGTCTGTTCCATTTCCTGGCGCAGTTGCTCGGCTTCTTCCAGGGCCTTGCGCCGGATCTCTTCGGCTTCCTGTTCGGCGATACGCGTGGTTTTTTCGGCCAGTTCCATGGCGCGACTGCGGGCCTTCTCCAGCAGGGAAACCTGTTTCTGGCGTTCCTGTTGCTCGACTTCGGCAGCGCGCTGATCGACGGCCTGGCGGGCGGTTTCCAGCTCGCTACGGAGGCGTTCAGCTTCGCTCTGGGCCTGCTGGCGTATGGCGTTGGCTTCCTGGCGGGCCTGTTCGATGGCGGCCTGGCGCTGGGCTTCTTTTTCCTGTTCCGCCTGACTGGTCTGTTGCTCGAAGCGGCGGCGGGTCTCCTCCATTTCCTGTTTGAGCTGTTCGGCCTCTTCGCGGGCCTGGCGCCGGATGGCGGCGGCTTCCTTTTCGGCCTGTTCGCGTGAACGTTTGGCCGCTTCGGTAGCCTCGGCGGCGATCTGTTGTGCCCGCTTCAGGGAGGCATCCAGGGCCTGTTGTTTTTCTTCATTGGCCCGTTTGGCGGCCTGGATTTTCTGTAATTCCGCTTCGGCCTGATGGCGGACCTGCTCGGCCTGCTTGCGGGCGGCTTTTTCAGCCTGCTGATTCTGCTCGGAGAGGCGCTGAATCTCCTGCTCGGCATCGCGCTTGGCTTTTTCGGCGCTGGCGGTTTTCTCGGCCAGTTGTTCGGCTTCGCGACGGGCGGTGTCGGCCTGCTGACTGAGCTTGCGGGCCTGGTCTTCGGCGGCCTGACGGGTTTTTTCCGCTGCGGCGGTGCGCTTGCTGGCCGGAGCGGCAGCGGTGGTGGCTTCGCCCTGATTAGCGCTACCAGTGAGCTTGAAGCTGGTGGCCTGCAAACCGCCATCGAGAATTCCGCACTCGAAGCCGTGCTGGGTCAGCAAAAACGCCGCCGCCGCGCTCTGGGTGCCATCGGCGCTGGCCAGCACGTATTCCCGGTCGGGATTGAGGCCGTCGAGTTTGAGCCGCAGCATGGACAGCGGAATATTGACCGAGCCTTCGGCATGCTGGCGGTTGAATTCTTCATGGCTGCGTACGTCGATCAGCAGGGCGCCGTTGTCGAGTTTGGCTGCCGTGTCGCTTTCGGACAGCCGGGTGATGAGCGGCTCGGCCAGATAGGCGAGAAAGTCCGCTTTTTTCAGGCGCATCAATATGCCATCTTCCAGCATGCTGATGCTGGCATTGCGCCGGCCGTTGGTAATCAGCGCTTCCTCGCCAAACCCATCGCCTTCCTCCAGCGTGGCCAGCGGGATCTCACCGGCCTTGGGGGCGGGGCGGCGGGTGACGCTGCAACGCCCGCTTTGCACGATATAGTAATAGTCATCCTGTTCACCCTGATGGATGATGCGTTCGCCTTTTTTGGCCGGCAACTCTTCCATGCGCATCAGGATGGCCTGGATGTTGTCCGTCGGCAGCTTGAGGAACGCCCGCGACTGCAAAAAGCGCAGCATCCAGTCGGTGGTATCCTCACCGCCAAGTTCGGTCACCTCGAATTCGTAGGCGTCGAGCGGTGTGTCGTTCAGAATGATTTCCAGCAGTGCGGAGTCGATGCTGACGACCGTGACCGGGCCCTTGGCTTTGGCGGTGCCGGTATGGGGCTGATGGTTATCCAGCGGTTGCCGGGCCTGGGCATTTTTGGATTTGATGACCCGCGATTTCTTCTCACCACTTTGGCGAAATTCGACCTGGCCCTGAATCAGATAGAGGGTGCGGTTGTCTTTTTCGCCTTCGCGAAACAGAGTCCGGCCAGCCGACAGATCCTCGATGGTGGCCTTGCTGACCAGCTCCTCGAGTTTGTCATAGGCGAGATTACCCAGCGGTTCCAGGCCCTTGAGCAGATTCTTGTCGAGTTTGGTCTTGCTGGCCATGTCTGAGTCATCGAGTCCGGGTGGCGAATGGGGGCCCCGTGCTAACGGCCTGCCAGAGCGTAACATTAGGGGTATGTAAAATTTAGACCATTATTGGGGCTTATGTTGTGAAACCCCTCACAAAGGGGTCAATCCTGGCCCGCCAGCGGTTTAAAACCGGCGATGGAAGGAGAATCGGAAACCTTCCTGACTGCCACCCAGCCAGCTGGCACCCAGATAACCTGTCCCGTCCACCCGGTAGGAGAGCCCGGCACTGTAGTAGCCCCGCCCGGTTTGCTCGAAATCCAGCAGCGCGCTGGTATTGCCGCTGACCCGTTGTTCGCCGTCGCTGCGCAGCGTGCCGCCACTGGCGTGCAATGTCAGCCGCTCGTTGAGGGCCACGCCCAGATCCAGCTGGGCGTAGGTGTCGTACCAGCGCAGTTCCACGTCAGTGTCACCTTCGTGGCCGTCGGTTTGCCGGTAGGTGTAGCCCCCGGTCAGCGCCAGATTCAACGGGGCGGTGTCGAGTAACAGCAGGGTTAGCTCAACCCCGCCGTAATAGCCGGTGGTAGTCCGGGCCGCCGCCAGCGGATTACCCGACTGGCTCAGCTCCAGATAGCCGGCCTTGAGGCTGCCCAGCAGACGGGGCGCCAGGCGTTCTTTGAGACGCACGCCGAGTAGCGAGCTTTTGCTGGTCAGCGTCTGGCTGGCATAGCGCCAGCGGGTTTCGTTATGCTCGACCTGCATCGAGAAATCCAGCTCGCCGGGGGCGTAGTCGGCAAAGGCGCGGGGCATGATGAACAGTAGTGCGAAAACGAGCAGCAGGCGTGCGATGGCGGCAGAATACTTCGACATGAACTGGCATTAATCCTCAACTGGAGCACTGGATAATTGCGGGAATATGCGGCATAGTCAAGAGGGGACGTGGACGTTAGTATCTTGAGTATACGCGGCACAATCTACATGAAACGGAGTGCATGATGCACGAGCAACAAGACCAAAAAGAACAGGATTCGTCGAAAACGTCGTCACCCTCTTTGACGGTTACCGAACGTAAAAAACAGGCCTGGGGCATTGATGAGCAGGGCGAGCGGCGTATCGGGACCAGAGCCCAAAAAGAGCGCCGGAACAGCAGCCATCCGTTTGGCTCCGTGACCGCGCTGGATCGCTGGTTTGTTAACAAGATCCTCGAAGTGGCCGACCACCCGCCGGTCAATGTGGCGTTGTGGGACGGCAAGCAGATCAACCAGGCGGAAGAACCGGTGGCGAGCCTGCGCTTTAACGATCGGCTGGCGATCTGGAAGCTGGTGCTGCACCCGGAGCTGCATTTTGGCGATCTCTACAGTGCCGGGCGCATCAGTTTCGAGGGCGACATGGTGCGCTTTCTCGAAGAGGTGTATAGCGGACTCAAGCGTAATGGCAAGCAGGGCGTGTTCCGCAAGCTGGTGAACTGGCTGGGTCACCGGCGTATCGCCAATTCGCTCTCCCGCGCCCGCGACAATATCTATCACCACTACGATATCAGCAATGAGTTCTATCGCCTGTGGCTGGACAGGGTGGCCATGCAGTACACCTGTTCCTACTTTCCCGATCCAAACATGTCGCTGGAGGAGTCGCAAACCGCCAAGCTGCATCACGTCTGCCGCAAGCTGCAATTGAAACCGGGTGATCGCGTGGTGGAAGCCGGCTGTGGCTGGGGCGGGCTGGCACGCTTTATGGCCAAGCATTATGGGGTGACGGTCAAGGCCTATAATATTTCCCGCGAACAGGTCCGGTTTGCCCGCGAGCAGGCCGAGGAGCAGGGGCTCAGCGACAAGGTGGAGTACGTCGAGGACGATTATCGCAACATCCGGGGCCGCTTTAACGTATTTGTTTCGGTCGGCATGCTCGAACACGTCGGGACCCGCGATTACAGTGAACTGGGCCGGGTCATCGACCGGTGCCTCGAACCCGACGGGCGCGGACTGATTCATACCATTGGTCGCAACGTGGCCGGTCCCATGAACCCCTGGATCGAACGGCGGATTTTCCCCGGCGCCTATCCGCCTTCCCTGCGCGAGATGATGGACATCTTCGAACCCTGTCGTTTCTCGGTACAGGATGTGGAGAACCTGCGGTTGCATTACGCCAAGACCCTGGAGCACTGGCTGGCCCGTTACGAAGACAATGTCGAGACCGTCCGGGAGATGTTCGACGAGGAGTTCGTGCGGGCCTGGCGTCTTTATCTATGCGGCTCGATCGCCGCCTTTACCAGCGGTGAGCTGCAGCTGTTCCAGGTGGTCTTTACCCGTGCGCCGCATAACCAGCTGCCATGGTCACGGACTTATTTATACACCCAGGATGCCGGCTGACGAGGAGTCTATGACCCAAGTGGATATCCTGATCGTCGGCGGTGGACCCGCCGGCTCTTCTCTCGCCTGGGCATTGCGCGATACCTCGCTGCGCATTGCCGTGATGGACAAGCGCGACTTCCCGCGCGACAAGGTCTGTGCCGGCTGGGTCACCCCGGCGGTCATGGATACCCTGCAAATCGATCTGGACGATTATCGACAGGGTCGTACCCTGCAACCGATCAGCGGGTTTCGCATCAGCCAGCTGGGCCAGAAGCAGGTGGAGACCCATTACCAGAATGAGCCGGTCAGCTACGGGATTCGTCGACGCGAGTTCGATGAGTACCTGTTACGGCGTAGTGGCGCCGAGTTAATGCTGGGCCAGGCCTTCAAAACGATGGAACGCGATGGAGAGAGCTGGCTGATCAACGGCGAGATCCGGGCGTCACTGGTGATCGGGGCGGGCGGCCATTTTTGTCCCGTCGCCCGGCGCATTGGCGCCAAACTGGGCAGCAGCGAGCAGGTCGTGGCCGCCCAGGAAATCGAGTTTGCAATGAGCGAGGAGCAAAAGGCGGGCTGTCACGCCGAGCCCGACGTTCCCGAATTGTTCTTTACGCCGGATCTCAAGGGCTATGGCTGGATCTTCCGCAAGGGCGATTATCTGAATGTTGGCCTGGGGCGTGAAGAGAATCACCGTCTGTCGGAACATGTCCGCGCCTTTTGCGACTTTCTGCGCGAGTCAGGACGACTTGATTTTGACATTACCGACAAGTTCCAGGGCCATGCTTATCTGCTGTATCCCCATGCCCTGCGCCAGGTGGTGGATGAAGGTGTTCTGTTGATCGGCGATGCGGCCGGCCTGGCCTATCCGCAAAGCGGGGAAGGCATTCGTCCAGCGATTGAATCGGCCCTGCTGGCGGCGCAGGTGATACGCGAGGCGGCCGGTGATTATTCGAAGGAAAAACTTCAGCCCTATCAACAGATGCTGGAGCAACGTTTTGGTCAGCGCCAGCCGGCGCCCTCACTGCTCGAACGTCTGCCGCTGGGGGTTAAACAGGTGCTGGCCAGTCGCCTGATGCAGACGCACTGGTTTACCCGCAAGGTTGTCATCGATCGCTGGTTCCTGCAATCCCACCAGCCGCCGCTGCAACAGCTTATGCCTGTCTCGAAGAACTGAGATCGTCCCTGGATAAAATAAACCCGGTCCGCAAATGAACGCGAATAAACGCAAATAATGAATATTTAGCGTTCATTCGCGTTGATTTGCACAAAAGTCGCCTTGCTTATCCTGAAGCGTGAGATTGATGTTTTAATTTCGCCAGCCAGCGCTGATCGAATTTGTCGATAATCTTTTGTTTGACCGTCGGATCCAGAAAGGTGTCGGCCGCGGTTTCGCGAATCGCTTGAGGGGAGGCGGGTTTGTGGTGGCCGATGTTCTCCAGCCGCTGCTGCAATGGCGGCGCCGGGTCTTGGGCATTGGAAGGAATGTTGTAAGCGTCCTTGATCCACTGTTGCATCTCTGCGCGATTCAGACCGCGCCGCAACACCTGAACCATGCTGGCATAGGGGCGATGTTCCGGTTGGCTCTCGCGTCGCGCGAGCTGAGTGATCTTGGGCCAGAAGCGGGTTTTTAAAAATGTTTCGGTGACAATCAGCTGGGAGAACAGGCTGGCAATCTCGTCGTCATTGGCAATATCCAGGGCATAGCGATCCGCTTCCAGTTCATTCTGACGCACGGCATAAAACGCCAGCGCGGCATACAACGACGCGTAGATGGCGAACAGCCATTGCAGGGGGCGCGCCAGCGGCGATTTTTGTTGTTTGAAAGCCTGATGATAA
>CAYOOC010000041.1:23472-27722 GCA_964405505.1 uncultured Thiohalophilus sp. | reverse complement strand
AGCTGATCTCCACCCACGTGCTGGGCTCGCCGGGCGGCTATCCCGTGTTTCTGCGCCGCTGGACCCGCATGGGCCAGACCAAAGACAAGAGCCTGGACAAGCTGCTGCAGCTGGGCGAGTCCGAGGCCGTGGTGGCGGTGGTGCATGCCGAAGGGCTGAGCGACGATCTGGCCCGGCGCGCCTGGTGGGCCATGCCCAACTCGGAAAATGCGCGCTGCATGCTACGTCGCGAGGCGGTGGTACAGGGCGAGATGGGGCCGGTGCTGGCCGAGTTTCTGCTGGAGTTTCTGCCGTTTGAAGAAGAGCCGCGGGATATCGTCGAGTCTGTGCGGCTGGTGCTGCAACCGGGGCTGGTGGACGAGGCGACCCGGCAGGATCTCTGGTCCAAGGGCCAGCGCAAGAACGCCTATCTGGTCGGGTTTTTGAAGACCCTGCCGGATGTTTTGCCCGAGCCGGCGGCGCCGCACCCGGAACTGGCTGCGGCGCGCGCCGCCCTGACGCCCCTGATCGAAGAGGGCAACCCGGCAGCACGGCAGTTGCAGCGAACGCTGGATGCCCCCGGGCAGGCGTTTCTGCGCACCGCCAGCCAGGTGATGAAAAAACCCGCCAACCAGGATGTGGTGGTGGCCCTGCTGGAAGCGATTGAAGACTATTTTGCCGATTTGCATCCCGGCTGTGAGCCGTGCCGCGAGGTCGATAACATCCTGGCCAATGCCCGCCAGTGTTGCGAGGACCCCCGGCAGCTGCCCGCGCCGGCGCGCGAGGTGCATGAGGCCTTGCCCGACGCGCATCAGCCGTTGCTCGAATCGGCACTGGTGCTGTCGCAACTGGGGGTGCCGGTGATCAACCCGATCTTTGCCGTGACCGATGCCATCGGCTCGGTGATGCGGCGCAAGATTGAACCGGTGAGCCAACCGTTTTTTGAACATGCCAACCGGCTGCTCGGCCAGTCCTGAGACGATGGGGCTGCAGTTTTCCAGAGTAGCCGCCTCCTTCGTTGTCCAGGTCCCCCGGCCGGTGCTGGAGCAGCACATGGTGGCCAGTCCCGAAGTCGTGGGAGAAGAACTGGCGCAGCAGGTTGCCCTGTATGCGCAGCAGAACAGCCTGGGCTATTATCCGGCGCTGGATTATTTCCTCGAACACGGCGGTGTCGATCCTGACCTGCTCAATGCGGTCGAAAGTATGACCTGGCTGGTCACCGGCCTGGTGCGTGAAGAGATCAAAACCCGTTTACGACCGGTGTTTTCGAATATCCGTTTCGAATCGATTCAGACGCTTGCCTATACCATGCCCACCGTGCGGCCCGGGCAGAACAATACCTTGCTGCGCCTGGGAGAGCACTTCACCCCCGATCGGGTCAAGGTCGCCATCATTGCCACCTCGATTCGCCATCGCGATACCCCGGAAACCGCGGTGAAAATGGCCGAACGGATGATCTGGCGCTGGTTGCATGAACATTTCGAGAAGATCGAAATCACCCATACCCGCTATCTGCCACCGGACGAGGACGACGCGACCTCATGAGCCGGGTTCAGATGTACTGCACCAAAGCCTGTCCCTACTGCCAGCGTGCCGAGCAGCTGTTACGCAAACGCGGTATCCGGTTTGAAAAAATCCGTGTCGATTTATCCAAAGGCAAGCTGCGTGAAATGCTCAAACGCAGCCGGCGCGATAGCGTCCCGCAGATCTTTATTAACGATAACCACATCGGTGGCTATGATGAACTGGCCAGACTGGATAAACGCGGCCAGTTGCAGAAACTCGTGGGGAAAAAGGCCAAACCTTGACCTTTGTCTGTCGTTTGTCATGATTCAATGGTAATGTTTTGCGATAGTATGAATCGATAAACAGATAAAGATTGCAGGGGATTAGCATGGCCGCTTCGCCGGAATCCACCGAGCTCCCGACCGGGCCCGACACAGAACCGCAGACAGAAGCTCGTAACAATAACGAATTGCGCTCGGCCTATCAGCGGGTCCGCAAGGCCAGTGAACTGATCTGTGAACCGTTGATGATTGAGGATTACGGTGTGCAAACCATGGCGGATGTCAGTCCGCCCAAGTGGCATCTGGCTCATACAAGCTGGTTTTTCGAAACCTTCCTGCTCAAACCGTATCTGGACGATTACCGGGAATTTCATCCCGATTACGCACGGCTGTTCAATTCCTATTACGAACAGGTGGGCGCCTATCATTCACGCCCGCAACGCGGCCTGTTGTCCCGTCCCACTGTCGGGGAAGTCTACACTTACCGCGCCCATGTCGATGAGGCGATGTTGCGTCTGATTGAATCGCCACGGATGAGTGAGCCGCAAATTCAGGGGCGTTTGCTTACGGGTCTGAATCACGAACAGCAACACCAGGAATTGCTGCTTACCGATATCAAACACATTCTCGGTATGAATCCCCTGCGTCCCGTCTATCGGGAGATTGAGACGCCAGCGGGAAGCGAACAACCGCTCGAATTTGTTCGCTTTACCGGCGGGCTGAAAAAACTCGGCGCCGACGAGGGCGATTTTGCATATGATAACGAGCGGCCCCAGCACGATATCTGGCAACCGCCGTTTCGCATCGCCTCGCGTCCGATCACCAACGGCGAATACATCGACTTCATCGAGGATGGCGGTTATCTGCGCCCCGAGTTATGGCTGGCCGACGGCTGGGATGCCATCAAGAAAGGACAATTTCATACCCCTTTGTACTGGGAGAATCGTGACGGTCAGTGGTGGTACTATACGCTGGGTGGTATGCAGCCGGTTGATCTCCATGCCCCGGTGGCGCACGTCAATTATTTCGAAGCCAACGCCTATGCCAGCTGGGCCGGCAAGCGCCTGCCGACCGAGGCCGAGTGGGAAACCGCGGCCGAGAACCTGCCGGTCAAAGGCAACCTGCGCAGTCGCGGTTATCTGCAACCGGTTGCCGGCGAGGGAAACGAGCAAGGCGTCATCAAGCTGTATGGCGATGTCTGGGAATGGACCCAAAGTGCTTACGGCCCGTATCCCAAATACCAACCGATCGATGGCGCACTGGGCGAATACAATGGTAAATTCATGTGTGGCCAGTATGTACTGCGCGGCGGTTCCTGTGTCACCCCGGTCGATCATATTCGTCGCACCTATCGCAACTTTTTCTATCCCGGCGATCAATGGCAGTTTTCCGGGATACGCCTGGCGGAGGACATCTGATGTCGAAGATGCCTGCAGTCTATTATTATGACGAACACCCGCCGGAAGCGGATTTTTATGCCGAAGTGATCGATGGTCTCAAGCATCGGCCCCGGCGAATTTCGCCGAAGTTTTTTTACGACGAGCGCGGCTCTGAACTGTTCGATGCCATCTGTCGTACCGAGGACTATTATCCCACCCGCACCGAACAGGCCCTGTTACAACAGTATGCCGGCGAGATTGCCGAACTGATTGGGGAGCGCTGTCTGTTGATTGAGCCGGGCAGCGGTAACAGCGAAAAGGTTCGTCTGCTACTGGATGTTCTGCGCCCGAGTGCCTATCTGCCGATGGATATTTCGCGTGATTTTCTCTATCAGGCGGCCGATCAGGTGGCACGGGAATACCCCTGGCTGGAAGTGCACGCCGCCTGCATCGATTTCACCGCCCCGTTGAGCCTGCCCTTCTGTCCGCCGGGCGGGCGTAAATTGATCTTCTTCCCCGGCTCCAGTATCGGCAATTTCGATCCCGAACAGGCCGAGATGTTTTTGCGTAACCTGATCCCTGTTGCCGGGCCACAGGGCAGCCTGTTGATTGGCGTGGATCTGAAAAAAGATCCGGCGATTCTCAACGCGGCCTATAATGATCGCGAGGGCGTGACGGCGGCGTTTAATCTGAATTTATTGCACCGCATTCAGCGCGAGCTCAATGCCGAACTTGATCCGGAACTGTTCGAACATCACGCCTTTTACAACGACATGCTGGGACGGGTCGAAATGCATCTTGTCAGCCAGCAGGCCCAGCAACTGACGATCGATGGCCAGCTGTTCGAGTTCGACAAGGACGAGTCCATCCACACCGAAAGTTCCTACAAATACACCGTCGAGGAATTCATCGATCTGGCCGGACGCGCCGGTTTCACCAGCCGCCAGGCCTGGACCGATCCCGACAACCTCTTCAGCCTGCACTACTTCGACGTCACCGGGTAATTGATTTTACCTCAGTGACGTTTATATCCGTTGTTTGGGTACGGAGGATGCAAAGTGAAATATTATTCAGTCCGCTAATACACGCGAATTAACGCGAATAA
>CAYOOC010000041.1:0-23372 GCA_964405505.1 uncultured Thiohalophilus sp. | reverse complement strand
TATCTTATATTTGCGTTAATTCGCGTTTATTTGCGGACCCATGGATCAAATCAGACTTGACTGACAAATTTCGTATCTCTGCGGCGGGTATGTTATTTCATTTGCTTGTTGCTATTCCGGAGCAGCTCTTCAGTCTGGACTATTTCAATGTTGCCGAGCGAGCGGAAGATGCAAAGTGAAATATTATTCAGTCCGCTAATACACGCGAATTAACGCGAATAAATTCATTATCTTATATTTGCGTTAATTCGCGTTTATTTGCGGACCCATGGATCAAATCAGATTTGTTTACGAATCCTACATCTCTGCGGTGCATCTTCTATTGTCTCTATTCGTTCTTATCTTTGGGCGGTTTGGCGAGGGAGTGCAGTTGCAGGTGCAGGGCGGCTTTGGAGAGCAGGTGGGCGCTGACCGGGGCGGTGATGAAGAGGAAGAGGGTGACCAGGATTTCGTGCAGGCTGAGTTCGTCGCCACGGCTGAAGTAGAGTGCCGAGGCGAGCAGCAGGCTGCCGACACCCAGGGTGGTGGCCTTGGTGGGACCGTGCAGGCGGGTGTAGAAATCCTTCAGCCGCGCCAGCCCGAGCGAGCCGATGAAGGTGAAGGCGGCGCCGATGAGGATCAATGCGGAAATAATATATTCGGCCATGATAGTTACTCGATGATGTCGCCGCGCAGCAGGTATTTGCACAGCGCCACGGTGCCGACAAAGCCCATCAGGGCAATCAACAGCGCCGCTTCGAAATAGATATTGCTGGCTGAATAGATGCCGAACAGGACCAGCAGCGCAATGGTGTTCACGTACAGGGTATCCAGGGCCAGGATGCGATCCGGCATGTCCGGTCCGAACAGTAATCGCCACAGGTTCAGCAAAACGGCGATGGAAACCAGAGCAAACGCAATCGGGATGACGGTTTCAATCATGATTCGAACACCTCCTTGAGGGGCGCTTCATAACGCTGCTTGATTCGGCTGACCATTGCGTCGGTATCGGTTTCGTGCAGCGCATGCACGATAAGACAACGGCGATCCTCGCTAAGCTTCGCCGAGACGGTACCGGGGGTCAGGCTGATGGTGTTGGCCAGCAGACTGATGGCCAGGTCGGTGCGTAAATCCAGCGGCAGCTCGACAAAGTGCGGCTGCAGGTGTTTTGGTCGCCCCAGTATCAGTCGGGCCACGGTCAGGTTGGCCACCACGATATCGAACAACACGATAACGATAAACCGCAGCAGCACCCACGGCCGGGCAATGCGTACCTGTTCCGGCCAGAAGTGACGGGTAAACAGCGGAATCGCCCAGCCGAACAGCAGTCCGAGCAGCAGGTGGCCGGGCGCGAAGCTGTTCACCAGCAACATCCAGATCAGCGCCAGCGACAGGGTCAAGACCGGGTGGGGTAGCCAGCGTTGTTTCATGTGCCGTCGCCTCCCAGTACCGCCTGAATATAAATCTCCGGTTGCAGTAATTGTTCAGCGATAACGCGGGTGATGGCATCGACCGGTCCGGCGGCGATCATCAGCCCGAGACACAGGAGCATCAGCCCCAGCGCCGGGATCAGTTCCGGCCAGAGCTGGCCGGTGGCGGTCCCGTGCTCGGCCGGGTGTGAGCGATAGAGAATCAGGCTGCCGGAACGGGCCAGGGCGATAATGGTCAACAGGCCACCGCCCAGGACAATGGCCAGGACCCAGGCCGTGGCGGCCGGCGTATCGAGCGCGGCGCGCAGGATCAAAAACTTGCCAACAAAGCCCGACAGTGGCGGCAGTCCGGCGACCAGGATGGCCACAATAAAGAAGAGTCCGCCCAGCAGGCGTCGATCGGCCAGCCGGGCATGGGGCACGATATGGTCGTCATGCTCGCCGCGGCGACGGGCCAGGCTGTCCGCCAGCAGGAAAAAGGCTGCCCCGGCAAAGGTGGTGTGCGGCAGGTAATAGAGCCCCGCCGCGATGCCGTTAACGCCGCCCAGGGCAAACGCCGTCAGCAGGGTGCCCACCGAGATGACCACCAGCCAGGCGATCTGGCGGCGCAATTCGGTGCTGGCCATGACGCCCAGCGTGCCCAGCACCAGGGTCAACAGCGCCAGCGGTAACAGCCAGGCGTCAAGCAAATCCGACATGGCGCCGTTGCCGTACAGCAGTACATCCAGACGCAGGATGCCGTAGGCGCCCACCTTGGTCATGATGACAAACAGGGCGGCGACCGGGGCGGTGGCGGCCGAGTAGGCGGCGGGCAGCCACAGGTGCAGGGGGACCAGTGCCGCCTTGAGGGCAAAGACCCCGAACAGCAGCAGCCCGGCCAGGCGCGCCAGGCTCTGTTGATCGGCGCTGGCCCGGCTGATCTGGATCGCCAGGTCGGCCATATTGAGCGTGCCGAAGGTGCCGTAGAGGGTGCCGACGGCGAACAGAAACAGGCTGGAACCGGCCAGGTTGAGGACGACAAAGTGCAGGCCGGCGCGGCTGCGGCGCGGACCGCTGCCGTACAACAGCAAACCGTAAGAGGCGAGTAACAGAATTTCGAAAAAGACGAACAGGTTGAACAGATCGCCGGTCAAAAACGCGCCCTGCAGACCAAACAGCTGCAGTTGAAACAGCACATGAAAGTGCCGCCCGGCCTGATCGCCGCCGCGCAGGGCATAGAGCAGGGCGAACAGCGCCAGCAGGGCGGTAATCAACACCATCCAGGCGGCCAGCGGATCGGCCACCAGCACGATGCCGAAGGGGGCCTGCCAGTTGCCCAGCGCGTAAACCCGCAATGGCCCCCCGAGCACGCTCTGCAACAGGTGCAGGGCCACCCCGACCTGGGCCAGCAGCGCGATCAGGCTCAGGCTGCGCTGAAAGGGCAGCGCCGAGCGGCGCAGCAGTAACAGCACGATGCCAGCCACCAGCGGCAGGAGAATTGGCGCGATGACCAGATGATTCATTCGCGCTCTCCGTCCACGTGGTCGTTACCCAGTTCCGCCCGGGCCTTGAGCGCCAGCACGATGACAAAGGCGGTCATACCGAAGCTGATAACGATGGCCGTCAGCACCAGCGCCTGGGGCAGGGGATCGGCGTACTGGCTGACAGCCTCGTCGATCACCGGCGGACGGCCAATGGTCAGCCGCCCCATGGCAAACAGGAAGACATTGACCGCATAGGAGAGCAGGGTCAGCCCGAGTACCACCGGGAAGGTCCGCCCGCGCAGCATCATATACACGCCGCAGGCGGTGATTATGCCAATCAGCAGGGACAACAGGGCTTCCATCAGTGTGCCTCCTCGTGCTGAGAATTTGCGCTTTCATCATCGCTGTGCAACAGGCCGATGAAAATCAGAATCAGCAGGGTGGCACCCACCACCGTCAGATAAACCCCAAGGTCGAACAGCATGGCCGAGGCCAGCTCGAAATCACCGACCACGGGCCAGTGGACATGGGTGAAGGTCGAGGTCAAAAACGGGTAACCGAACAGCCCGCTGCCCAGCCCGGTCAGGGTCGCCAGCAGCAGGCCGGCGGCGATCACCGGATGCATGTTGGCCGGCAGACGGGCCCGGGTCCAGCGGACCCCGTTGGCCAGGTACTGGGTAATCAACGCCACGGCCGTGACCAGGCCGGCGATAAAGCCGCCGCCGGGCAGGTTATGGCCGCGCAACAGGATAAACAGGGAGACCAGCAGCGCCAGTGGCAACAGCACGCGGGTCAGGGACGCCATGATCGCCGGGTGAACATCCGGGTTCCATGGGCGGCCGCGCCGATCCCTGTCGGGGCCGGCCAGCTGCAATCGTTGGAGCATCGTATAAATCCCCAGCGCCGCCAGCGCCAGCACGGTAATTTCGCCGAGTGTGTCAAAACCACGGAAGTCGACCAGAATGACATTGACCACGTTGGTACCGCCACCACCGCTGACACTGTTGGCCAGGAAATAGTCGGAGATGCTGTCAAACGGCCGGGTCAGCACAGCCCAGCTCAGCAACGCAGCGCCACCGCCGGCGGTCAGCGCCAGCACCAGATCGCGCCCCCGGCGCAGCCAGCTCGATTCCGGCGCCTGTTGCTGGGGCAGGTAATAGAGCGCCAGCAGCAACAGCACGATGGTGACAATTTCCACTGACAACTGGGTCAGAGCCAGGTCCGGCGCGGAGAACTTGATGAAGATCAGCGCCACGATCAGGCCGACCGCGCCCATCACGGTCAGGCTGATCAGCCGTTGCCGATGCAGTACCACGGTGCCGATGGCCGCGGCGATCAACACCAGCGCCGCTACCAGGCTGACACCGTCCAGCGGCAGGCTGTCGGCCGTGCCGCGCAGGGAGGCCCCGCCGCTGACAAAACCGGCGATACCCAGTACCAGGGCGGCGGCGACAAACCAGGCCAGCATGCGTTGCAGCGAACCGATATCGGTCAGCCCGGTGACCGTTCGGGCCAGGGCGTTGAGTGTGCCCAGCACAAAATCGAAAACCTTGCTGGCCTGCAGATAGGGCAGCAACACCCGATCGTGAAAGCGAAACAGGGGATGGCGCACGCTGTAGATCAGGCCGCCACCCACCAGCGCAATGATGCTCATCCACAAGGCCGGGCTGAAGCCATGCCAGATCGCCAGATCGAAATGGGGCAGCGGGGTTTGCAGCACGCCCTGGGCGGCGATACGTAGCAACGGTTCCACCGTCAGCGTCGGCAGGATACCGACCAGCAGACACAGGGCGACCAGCATTTCCACCGGCACTTTCATCCAGCGTGGCGGCTCGTGCGGTGTTTTGGGCAGTTCGAGCGGTTCGCCGTTGAAAAAGACATCGTGAATAAAGCGGAAGGAATAGGCGAACGCGAATACCCCGGAGAGAGTGACCAGCGCCGGCAACCACCAGCCCAGTTGCAGATGCGTGGAGGCACTGACCGCCTCGGCGAAAAACATTTCCTTGGAAAGAAAGCCGTTCAGCAACGGCACCCCGGCCATGGCGCCGGCGGCGACCATGGCCAGGAGGGCCGTATGCGGCATGTATTTCCACATGCCGTTGAGCTGGCGCATGTCGCGTGAGCCGGTTTCGTGATCGATGATGCCGGCCGCCATGAACAGCGACGCCTTGAAGATGGCGTGATTAATGATGTGAAACACCCCGGCCACCGCCGCCAGTGGCGTGCCGATGCCGAACAGCAGGGTAATCAGCCCCAGATGGCTGATGGTGGAATAGGCCAGCAGCCCTTTGAGATCATGTTTGAACAGCGCAAAGATGGCACCGATCAGCAGGGTTGCCAGGCCCGCGCCGCCCACCAGCCAGGACCATTCGGGCGTTTGGGACAGGGCCGGGAAGAATCGCGCCAGCAAAAACACGCCGGCCTTGACCATGGTCGCCGAGTGCAGATAGGCCGATACGGGCGTGGGCGCTGACATGGCATTGGGCAACCAGAAGTGGAACGGAAACTGGGCGGACTTGGTAAAGGCGCCGAGCAGAATCAGGATCAATACGGTCAGATGCTGGGGATGATCCCGAATGATGTGACCGGACTTGAGAATGACCGACAACTCGTAACTGCCGACGATCTCGCCGAGCAGGACAAAGCCCCCGAGCATGGCCAGCCCGCCGGCGCCGGTCACCGCCAGGGCCATGCGCGCCCCGCTGCGCGCATCGCTGCGCTCCTGCCAGTAGCTGATTAACAGGAAGGAGGAGAGGCTGGTCAGTTCCCAGAAGATCAACAACTGGATGATGTTTTCCGACAGCACGATGCCGAGCATGGCCCCCATGAACAGCAGCAGGTAGGCGTAGAAACGGCCCATGCAATCCCGTTCGGACAGATAGTAACGGGCATAGAGAATGATCAGCAGGCCAATGCCAAGGATCAGCAGGGCAAACAGCAGACCCAGCCCGTCGAGGCGAAAGACCAGATCCAGACCGACCGTTGGCATCCAGCCCAGACGCTGGATGATGATGGCGCCGTCGGCGATCGGGGCAATCATGGGCCACAGCTGGAGCAGGGCGATGATCACCACGAGCCCGGACAGCCAGGCCGCATGCAGACGCCCCAGGCGGGCGATGCCGGCTGCCAGAACAGCGCCGACAAAGATTGTGAGTACCAGTCCCAGCAGACTCATGGGGCGCGTTTTATCCTTTTACAGACAACGGGTTTTTAATCCGCTGAACATAACGGTCAGGGTTGTTGTGGCGCAATGAATCGCACAATACCACAGGCGCCACTCAGGCGCCTGTGTGGGGCGGTATTGCCGGGGCGTTCATTGGTCGTTTTTCATACAGATACAACCAGCCTTTGATAATGCGATAGACGACCCAGAAAAAGGTGGCGGCCAGGATCAGCCAGCCAATCAGAATATACACGCCGATGGTGCCGATGACGAGGCCGAGCAGGCTGATCCAGAAGGTGCGTATCTGCCAGCGAAAGTGGGATTCCAGCCAGGTGCCGCGCACATCGTCCAGTTTGACATAATTGATAATCACGGCGATGACATAGGTGATTGCCGTGATATAGGTCAACGCCTGCAACAGATAGACGATGTGTGTCAGCTTGATCAGATTCTCGAGCGGATCACGGTATGGATCGTAAGTCGGTTGCATGGAGTGAATGTTGTTACTGGTTAATGGCCGCTCTGGCGACCTGGGTGTCCCGGTTCTGTCCCAGCCAGCGTTCGCGGGCCAGGGATTGCCGGGTGGTCGACTGGGTCTTGATGGTCAAATAGACCGTATCCGCCGGTGCAGGTTCCAGCGTCAGCCGGGTTTCAAACAATTCATCGCGGCGAAAGGCGTGCAACGTCACCTCTGAACCGGCAGGATAGTCACCCAGCAGCGTTTCCAGATTGTTTTTGCCGACCTTGATCTGATCACAGGCGATGATCACATCGCCCGCCGAGAGACCGGCTTTTTGTGCCGGGCCGTTATCGAACACCTGGGTCAGACGCGCCCCCACCGAATCATTGGCCACGCGCGCCCCGAGCCAGATCGGCGTGCGTTGTTCGGACAGTTGTGTATCGGCGTTGCCGCCCTTGTCATCGGCATTGCGTGCGGGGCGCAGGCAGAAATTGATGCCGGTCTGTTCCAGCAGGGACTGCAGAGGGGGATCCTCGGTACCGTGCACATAGCGGGCAAAGAACTCACTCAGATCGGTCCCGGCGATGTCCGCGGCCAGCCGTTCGATCTCGCCTTCGGGTACGCCAATCCCCGGTTTGCCATAGTCCTGCCACAGGCGGCGCATCAGATCATCCAGGGAGCGGACATCATCGGTCGTCTGGCGCAGGGTCAGATCCAGCGCCAGGGCGATCAGGGCGCCCTTGGTATAGTAACTGACGATATTGTTCGGCGCGCTTTCGTCCTGTTTGTAGAACTTGCTCCAGGCATCGAAGCTGCTGTCGGCCACGCTCTGTTTGAAACGTCCCGCGCCGCGCCAGACCCGGGTGGCGGTCTGCCCGAGCAATTGCAGATAACTTTCGGTATTGATGATCCCGCTGCGCACCAGGGCCAGTTCGTCGTAATAGGAGGTAATGCCTTCGAAGGCCCACAACTGGCGGGTCGGCGTTTCGCGGCTCAGATCATAGGGCATGAAGATCGCCGGCTTGATCCGTTTCACATTCCACAGATGAAAGTATTCATGGCTGCACAGGCCGAGGAAGTTCCGATAGTTGTCGCTGATCGTCTCCTGGCCGGGTAGCGGCAGATCGTTGCGACTGCACAGCAGGCTGGTGGAACTGCGATGTTCGAGTCCGCCGTAGCCTTCACCGACCGCCGTCACCATAAACAGATAACGCTCCATCTCCGGCAATTCGCCAAACATGGCGACATGAGTGGCACAGATTTTTTCCAGATCCCGGCACAGGCGGGGCAGGTCGGCGCGATGTTTACCGGTGATCGCGATATCGTGAGGCAGCCCGGCGACCTCGAAGCTCGCCAGATCAAAACGGCCCATCTCTACCGGGTGATCGATCAATTCATCGTAGTCGGCCGCCTGATAGCTGCCAAAGTCGTACAGTGCGGCTTCATGACGCGGCAGGGTCGTGGCAACACGCCACTGCTGATAGGTTTCTCCCTCGGGACGCTGCAGGGTCACCTGGCAGGGTTGATCGCTCTGGCCTTCGACCGCGACAAACACCGTGGTGCCGTTGAAATAGGCATGGGTGGTATCCAGATGGGCACCGCGGACCGACAGGTCCCAGGCATAGACTTCATATTCTATATAGAGGGGCGTGTCGCAGGCGGCAACTTCCCAGGTGGCCTTGTCGAGTTTGACGACCTCCAGTGGATGGTCCTGCTCGTCGCTCGCCCGCAGCCGGACGACATTTTTGGCAAAATCCCGAATCATGTAACTGCCGGGAATCCAGCCGGGCATGCTCAGGCGCTGGCCGGCGGGATCCGGCTGTTCGATGGTGCATTGCACACGAAACAGGTGGGCCTCCGGGGAGATCGGAGTGACCGTGTAGCGGACAGGGAAACGCTGATTCACAACAACCTCGAACGGATTACGGCTGAGCTTCGATTTTAACAAAAACCCGTTGCCGTTGTTCCTCCTCGCGACGGGTCGAGTGGGTGATACCGCTCTGGCGGCTGCGCAGCGTTTCCAGACTGCCACCCAGCTCGACCCATTCACCCAGGCGGGTCCGGATCGTGGTCTCCATGCCACTGAGATTGATCTGTCCACCACCGGATTCACTGACCGAGGCCCGCTGCGGGCGAATAGACAGCTGGACCTGTTCCCCGTTGAGTTGCGGCCGGATCTGAAAACCGCGGGTCACATTCTGGTAACGGGTGCTGCGGGTGACCGTGCCATCCGGGTTGGTGGTCTGCTCGGTGATCGGCACGGCCTGACCGGTGCGGATCGTGGCCCATTGACCTTCCTGCACGCGAATGGTCTGAGCGGCCGGTTCGCGACTGCGAGAGCGCGTGCTGTACACCCGGCTGCCCCCGCTGCCACTACTGGCGCCGCCTTCAACCTGCTGGCCACTGTCGATCACGATGCTCTGTTCGTCACCGGAAGAATCACCGCGCCCTTCGACCGAATCATTGCCGATGCGGCCCTGCACCGCGATCGCCTGTTCGGCCCTGACTGCTTTGGTATCGGTTGAAACGTAGACGGTCAGTTCCCGCAACGCTGTATCCAGTTCCGACAGCAGTGATTTGATCTCGTCGATGTTTTTTCCGGTGGAACGGATGATCAAGCGATAATCCTTGCCGGTGACGCTGCCCCCGTCGACCACAAACGGTTTGACCAGTGGCACGATCTCATCGGCCGGCCGGTGGCGCAAATCGATCACTTCCAGTTCCATATCGGCGGCCAGAACCGGTGATAAGGCCATCAGGGCGAAAGCAATATAAAGCAGGGGGCGAAATATCAACTGGCGCATTTTATCGGATCTTCCCTCGTCGGTACGGTTAAAGAAACCACTGAAGATACCGAACTGACCTGTGGATTGCCGGTCCCCGGGTTACCTGTATTCCGCGTTTTCGGTGCTAAATAAGCGTTTCGAATACCAGTCCATTTTACTGCGTAGCCTGGATCAAGGAGCAACGCGACGGATCCCGATTTTGCCGGGTTCAGGTGGAACCGCTTCGCTTGTTCCACCCTACAGGGAGTGATCCGGTATTGGGAACTTATATTTAGTGTCGGTGTCATCGATGGCATCCTGTTCCGATCATAAATAGAGCCGTCGAGCGTCGGTTGGTACCTGACTCTGTTCCCAGACCTCGTTAAAGTGGTGCAACAGATAGCGGGCCAGTTTGGGGTCGTTGTAATTGACGATCCCTTCATAACGGTCGGCGAGCTTGCGCTGCAGCACGGCGCGCTGATCCACAATAAAAAAGCTTTCGTTGTATTCGGCGTAATCCTTGTGAATGACCCGGATTTCCATCGAGCTGCTGAGATGGCGGGACAGTTCAATCAGCCGGTGTCCGTGTTTGACCAGGGGTTCGATATCGCGCAACAGAATACGCACCCGCGACTGGGGATGCCGGCTGGCCAGGCGGCGTACGGCCGTGCTGAATTCCGGGCGATCATAAAGCTTGCCATCCAGATAACGGCTGTAGATATCCAGGGAGCGCCGGCCCTTGTCGATCATATTCAGCAGGGCCTGGTAATTGTCCCGGGTGTCGCTGACGATCAGCTCACCCGTTTCGTCGCCGATATCGGCCCGGGTCAGTGTCGGGTTCTCATCAATGTCTGTCATGTCTGAATTCTAGTCGATCCGGTCCAATTCCAGAACCATTCTGCGGTGCGGGATGCCGGCATCTATAAAGGTGCTGCCAATGGCGTGAAAACCGGCTCGGGCATAAAAATCCACAGCGCTGAGCTGGGCATTCAAAAACACCTGCGGCAGCGCCTGTTCACGGGCAAGGGTCAGCAGACGTTGCAACAGAGCCATGCCAATTCCGTGCTGGCGCCAGGTGCGAAGCACCGCCATGCGACCGATATGGCCGTCAGGCAGCAGTCGGGCCGTGGCCACGGGCATTGTGTCGACACGGGCCAGTAGATGGATGGCCTGCTCATCCAGCCCGTCCCATTCAAGTTCTTCCGGGACCTGTTGTTCCTCGATAAACACGCGCCGGCGAATCGATTCGATGGCTGTGTGGGCCTCGGCAAACGTGACGGTCTCGATCGTCCAGTCAGTCTGCTTCATCGATGAGTATCACCCCGGCATTGATCAGATCCGTCAGCAGCTGGATAAACGCCGCGTGTTGCTGCCATTGCGGCTGGCTGTTGAGCTCGTAGACATCGTGATCGCAGAGCCAGTGCACCTGCTCGAGCAGTGTCGGATCCAGGCGCAAAAGATGGCCGGCGGCAAACAGGATCAGTTGATCCTCCTGCTGTGTGTAAATCAAACGCGCCCAGGGATTGCGGACCAGTACCGGTTGCTGCGAGAGCGTCTGCTTGATCGCAGCGGGCGATAGCGGTTTCTCCAGCGGCAGTACGGCATCATGCTGTTTGGCTTCGGTCAGAAAACAGCCCAGCCAGTCATCCAGTTGTGCATCCGGTATCGATTCCAGACGCAGGATCGCCCGCAGTTCGCCCAGCGATCGGCTGTCGAGATGAGCCGGATGATCGGGCAGCTCACGACCGGAGTCGGTATAGAACCGGTGGCTTTGCCGGGCTTCCACATAATCATCCGCGTAACTGCCGATCAGCTGGGCATAAGCGGGAGCACGAAAGCCGACGGAGACGGTCATGCACTCGCCCTCGGCAATGCCATGGTGGGCGACGCCCGGTGGCAGGTAGAGCATGTCGCCGGGTTCGAGCAGCCACTCCTGTTCGCTGTCGAACTGTTTAAGGATATGCAGGGGAATATTCGCAATGAAATTGTCATCAGCAACCGGTTGTGTATTGATGCGCCAGCGACGTCGGCCGTGGGTTTGCAGCAAAAAGACATCGTAATTATCGACATGCGGGCCGACTGACCCCTGATCGGCCGCGTAGCTGATCATCACATCATCGATGCGCCAGTCGGGGATAAACCGAAATTGGTGCAACAGTTCGGCGACCTGGGGAACAAATTTGTCGACATCCTGCACCAGCAGGGTCCAGTGCGAGTCGGGGAGGCGGGCAAAGCGTTCGGCATCGAACGGGCCGTTTTCCAGATACCAGGGCTGCGGGCCGTCTTTTTCCAGTATCAGGCGTGATTCGACATCGGTCTCGCAGGCCAGCCCGGCCAGTTCATCGGCAGACAGGCTGAATGGCGCCGGATCCAGCGCCTGGCGGATGAGCAGCGGTTGTTGTTGCCAGTAATCCTGTAAAAAACCGGCAGCGGAGAGTTGGCCGAGCGGAGCGCGTGCGGCCATGCTGATCAGATGCCGTTGGCCTGGTCGACCGCGTTGCCGATGTAGCTGGCCGGGGTCATCTCGAGCAACGGCTGCTTGGCGTGTTCGGGAATCTCCAGGCGCTGGATAAACTCGCGCATACCCTCGGCGGTGATGCGTTGGCCACGGGTCAGCTCCTTGAGTTTTTCATAGGGCTTTTCGATCCCGTAGCGGCGCATGACGGTCTGGATCGCCTCGGCCAGCACTTCCCAGTTATCGTCCAGCACCTGTTGCAGCCGGGCGTCATTGACTTCCAGCTTGCCCAGCCCGCGCAGGCTTGATTGATAGGCAATTAACGAATGGGCGATACCGACCCCCAGGTTGCGCAGCACGGTCGAGTCGGTCAGATCCCGTTGCAGCCGGGAGACCGGCAACTTGGCCCCGAGGTGATTGAACAGGGCATTCGCAATGCCGATGTTACCTTCGGAGTTTTCAAAATCGATCGGGTTCACTTTATGCGGCATGGTGGACGAGCCCACTTCACCGGCGACGGTCTTTTGCTTGAAAAAGCCCATGGAGATATAGGCCCAGATATCGCGATCCAGATCGAGCAGGATAGTGTTAAAGCGGGCGAGGGCATCGAAAAACTCGGCGATATAATCGTGCGGTTCGATCTGGATGGTATAGGGGTTCCAGTCGAGATCCAGTGAGGTCACAAATGCTTTGGCAAACGCCGGCCAGTCGACCTCGGGATAAGCCGCGAGGTGTGCGTTGTAGTTACCCACCGCGCCGTTGATCTTGCCCAGCATGGGAACAGCCGCGATTTGCTGGCGCTGGCGCTGGAGCCGGGCAACCACGTTGGCCAGTTCCTTGCCTACCGTTGTGGGTGAAGCCGGTTGGCCGTGGGTGTGCGAGAGCATGGGGATCGCGGCAAAGCGGTGCGCCAGTTCGCGACAGGTGTCAATCAGTTCATCCAGTTGCGGCAACAGGACCTGATTGCGTGCCTCGCGCAGCATCAGGGCATAGGCGAGGTTATTGATATCTTCGGAGGTACAGGCAAAATGGATAAATTCACTGACCGCTTCCAGCTCCGCATTGCCGGCGATCTTTTCCTTGAGAAAATACTCCACCGCCTTGACGTCGTGGTTGGTGGTCTTCTCAATATTCTTGACCCGTTGCGCATCCTCGACACTGAAGTCATCAATGATGCCCTCGAGAAGCTTGCGGGCGTGCTCGGAGAAGGCAGGCACCTCGGCAATTACCTCGCTGGCCGCCAGTTGCTGTAACCAGCGTACCTCCACCAGCACCCGATGGCGAATCAGGCCGTATTCACTGAAGATCGGCTGCAAATCCTGGGTTTTGCTGGAATATCGACCGTCGATCGGGGAAACGGCAGTCAGGCTGGTCAGCTCCATTCGGGCTCCTGTCAGGCTTTAGAAACAGACCCGATTTTACACGATTTGCCGGAAGCTGTCCGCTGTCAGTACAGGTCCCGCCGATCCCGGAGAATCAACGACTATCCACCGAGCAGGTAGTGTGATGAAAGCCCTGGCGGGCCTATGTCTCAGGGAGAGGGGCGTTCTACGTCTTGTTATACGGATCGAGATAATGCCCGGCTATAACACGCTCGCAGAGACGCAAAGCGCGGAGAAGGGAGTGAAATCGGATTTCTTTGCGGCGTAGCGTCTCTGCGAGAGACACGCTTTTACCTTATCCTGTTGCATACCGAACCAGAACAGGTATCACCACCCCCTCCGACCGGCATCGAAAAACACGGGATTGACTAGCCGGTAGATTCGATTGAGCCCTCAGTGGTTAAGGTTCCCTTAACCCGCGAGGCGGTAAATCAGCCCCGGTTTGAACAGCACCTCGTTGGCGGCCAGCTGATGCAGCGGGCAACCTTCCTCGTTACACCAGGCCAGTCGATCGTATTCGTAACGATAGCCGTTGTGTTCGATGGTTTTGTAAATCGGTTTGCCCAGATGGGAACCGATGCGGGGTCCGTATTGCATCTGTTTCACGACACTCACTCTCCACATTGATGGTTGGTTCGACATATCAAGCCCTGTATCGATCTTGGCGGCACATTTGGCCGGGACTTTAATGTTGACCTGTAGACGCCCCGGCCCGGTTTCAACCGGGTCGGGGTCAACCCCGGGAGAGGGGGAGGCTCAGGCGGCCAGCTGGCGCAGGACGTAGTGCAGGATGCCGCCGTGGCGGTAATATTCGACCTCCTGCGGGGTATCGATACGGACGATGGCGGTAAACATCACGCTTTTGCCCTGTTCGGGATCGCGGGCAATCACCTCGACATGCCGCGCAGAACCGTCACCCAGGCCGGTGATGCTAAACTCTTCCTCACCGGTCAGCCCCAGCGATTGCGGGGTGTCACCTTCCTTGAACTGTAACGGCAGGATACCCATACCGACCAGGTTGGAGCGATGGATGCGCTCATAGCTTTCGGCAATGACCGCGCGCACACCCAGCAGACGCGGGCCCTTGGCCGCCCAGTCGCGGGAGGAGCCGGAGCCGTATTCCTTGCCGGCGATCACGATCAGCGGCACTTGTTCGTCATGGTATTTCATCGCCGCGTCGAAGATGCTCATGGTCTCGCCATCGGGCAGATGGCGGGTCACGCCACCCTCGGTGCCCGGCGCCAGCAGGTTGCGCAGGCGAATGTTGGCGAAGGTGCCGCGCATCATCACCTCGTGGTTGCCACGCCGCGAGCCCAGCGAGTTGAAGTCGCCGGGCGCGACGCCCTTGGATTGCAGGTACTGGCCGGCCGGACTGTCGGCCTTGATGGCCCCGGCCGGCGAGATGTGATCGGTGGTCACCGAATCGCCCAGCAGCGCCAGTACCCGGGCGCCCTCGATATTGCCGATCGGGGTCAGCTCGCGGCTCATGCCTTCGAAGTAGGGCGGGTTCTGGATATAGGTGGAGTCATCCTGCCAGTCGAACAGCTGGCCTTCGGGGGAACTGAGTTCGCGCCACTCCTGCTCACCGCGATAGACCGCCTTGTAGGAGCTGGAGAACTCCTCGCTGTTGACGCTCTTGAGGATCAGATCCTGAATCTCTTGTTGTGTCGGCCAGACATCCTTGAGGAAGACCTCGTTGCCGTCGGCGTCCTGCCCCAGCGGTTCGTTATACACATCGATATCCATGCGCCCGGCCAGCGCGTAGATCACCACCAGCGGCGGCGAGGCCAGGTAATTCATACGTACCTCGGCGTGCACCCGGCCCTCGAAGTTACGGTTGCCGGAGAGCACCGAACAGACCGACAGATCGCCCTCGGCGATGGCCTTGGAGACCGGCTCGGGCAGCGGGCCCGAGTTGCCGATGCAGGTGGCGCAGCCGTAACCGACCACGTGAAAGCCGAGCGATTCGAGATCGTCCATCAGCTCGGCCTGTTGCAGATACTCGGTGACCACCCGCGAGCCGGGGGCCAGGGAGGTCTTGACCCACGGTTTGACCTTGAGCCCGCGTGCGTGCGCCTTGCGGGCCACCAGGCCAGCGGCGATCATTACCGAGGGGTTGGAGGTGTTGGTGCAGGAGGTGATCGAGGCGATGACCACATTGCCGTCCTGCATGGGCACCGCTTCGCCATCGATGTGCGCGCTGACCGGCTTGCTGCTGATTTTGCGCTCGTCCTTGAGCGCCTTGAGCGCGGTCTCGAATTCGCGCTTGCTGTCGGTCAGGGCGACCCGATCCTGCGGTCGCTTGGGGCCGGCCAGGCTGGGCACGACGGTGGAGATATCCAGCTCCACCACGCTGCTGTAGGCCGCGTCGGGCTGGCCGGGTTCGTGGAACAGGCCCTGTTCGCGGGCATAGGCCTCCACCAGGTCGATCTGCTGGGCATCGCGCCCGGTCAGACGCAGGTAGGTCAGGGTTTCGCCATCGATAGGGAAAATACCGCAGGTGGCGCCGTACTCGGGCGCCATGTTGGCGATGGTGGCACGATCGGCCAGGGTCAGATGCTCCAGACCCTCGCCGAAGAATTCGACAAACTTGCCCACCACGCCGTGCTGGCGCAGCATCTCGACCACGGTCAGGACCAGATCGGTGGCGGTGGCGCCTTCGGGCAGGGCGCCGGTGAGTTTGAAGCCGACCACCTGGGGAATCAGCATGGAGACCGGCTGGCCGAGCATGGCCGCCTCGGCCTCGATCCCGCCCACGCCCCAGCCCAGCACACCCAGGCCGTTGATCATGGTGGTATGGGAGTCGGTGCCAACCAGGGTATCGGGATAGGCCTGCAGCACGCCGTTGTTCTCGCGCGAGAAAACGACCCGGGCCAGGTATTCAAGATTCACCTGGTGCACGATGCCGGTGTCCGGCGGGACCACCTTGAAGTTGGAGAAGGCTTTCTGGCCCCATTTGAGAAAACTGTAACGCTCCTGGTTGCGGCGGTATTCCAGCTCGGCGTTGAGCCGGATCGCGTCTTTGTTGCCGAAGACGTCGATTTGCACCGAGTGGTCGATGACCAGTTCGGCCGGCTGCAGCGGGTTGATGCGCTCCGGATCCCCGCCCAGTTTCTGCATGGCGTCGCGCATCGCGGCCAGATCGACCACCGCCGGCACGCCGGTGAAATCCTGCATCAGCACCCGGGCCGGGGTATAGGCGATTTCCTGGCACGGCTCGGCCTGCGGATCCCAGCTGGCCATCGCCCGGATATCATCGGCGCTGACCACCTTGCCATCTTCATGGCGCAACAGATTCTCCAGCAAAATCTTCAGGGAATAGGGCAGCCGTTCGGCGCCCTCGATCGCATCCAGGCGGTAGATTTCGTGATCCTGGCCATTGACCGAGAGCGTGGCGCGGGCGTTGAAACTGTTGCTCATGTAACAGGCTCCTTCGGATAAAGGGATGATTTTGCCGGTGATTTGTTCTATCCCGATTATACGCTAAAGCCTTCGGCACTGAAACAAACGGGGCGCTTTTCAATGGCTCTGGAAGTAACGCAAAGGACGCAAAGGCGCAAAGGACGCTAAGAAATAATTTATTGCATCAAGGCTTCTACCGGTTAAGGGATGAGTGTAGCGAAATATCAGCATGAAACCCGGATTTCGAATCAAACTTTACCATCGTCTTTGAACAAAACATTAAACGCCTTTGCGTCCTCCGCGTCTTTGCGTCCTTTGCGTTTATTCCAGCGATATATCTAATGTTTGAGAAGCTTTTGGGCGGTATCGATCAGGCGTTTGCGTTTGAACAGGATCTGCCAGCGGCGGCCGCCGAGCTGGCGCCAGAGGACGCCGGCGCGGATGCCGGCCAGCAGCAGGGCGCGGATACGACTGACGTTGTCCGGGTTGGAGAGGTATTGCTGTTCGCCGTTGACCATGATCTTCGGCGTGAGCGTGCTGATGGTATCGCTGTAAATTCCGGCCAGGTTGGCCAGCACGTTGGTGTGGGTCAGATCGTAATGTTCGAGCTGGGCACGCACCCGTTCGATGCCGTTGGCGATCTGTTCGAGCATGGCCGGGTTTTTGTCCAGTTTGCCCTGCAGGTGTAACAGGGCAATAACGTAGCGGGCAATCTCGACCTGTCGCTGATTGGCCATCGTGCCAAGCTGATTGACCAGGGTCTGCAAACCGGTGCGCAGAGTGTCGGGCGGGCCAAAAACGTCCTGGACAGAATCAGGATCGGTATTCAGGATACCCTGCAGGCAGAGACGCAGATCGTCTTCATCGTAACGACCACTGGACGCGATGTTGTGCACCAGCTGGGCCGCCTGAAACACGGCCGCCAGGGCCAGGACCTGTTCTTCTGTCCGGTTCATGAAGTACTCCGCTGGTAATGCTGGATAATGCCGCCACCCAGACAGACCTCATCCTGATAAAAGACGATCGATTGTCCCGGTGTAATGGCCCATTGCGGATCATCGAAAGTGACCTCGCAGGTAGCATTATGTAAGGCGTCGATGGTACAGGCTGTATCGGCCTGGCGATAGCGGGTTCGAGCCGTGCAGCGAAACGGTGCGGTGGGTGATTCACCGCTGATCCAGTGGAGATCGCCGGCAGTCAGTTGGCGGCTATGGAGCAGGGGATGAGCATGGCCGTCGACGACGATCAGAATGTTGTTCTGCAGATCCTTGTCGGCCACATACCAGGTGGCGCCTGCGTGGCCTCTGACCCCGCCAATGCCCAGACCCTGGCGTTGACCCAGCGTGTAATACATCAGCCCGTCGTGCCGGCCGAGTCGCTCGCCATCGGGTGTCTGAATCTCGCCGGGCTGGGCGGGCAGGTAGTGTTTGAGAAACGCGCGAAAATCCCGCTCGCCGATAAAGCAGATGCCGGTGCTGTCTTTTTTGTTGAAGGTAATCAGCTTGTGACGTTCTGCCAGTTTGCGCACGGCCGGTTTGTCCAGTTCGCCAACGGGAAACAGGCTTCTGGCCAGCTGTTCCTGGTTCAGGGTATATAAAAAGTAACTCTGATCCTTGTTGTGATCCTGGCCGCGCAAAAGTTGATAGCGGCCGTCCCGCTCGCGGATGCGCGCATAGTGGCCGGTGGCGATTTTATCCGCACCCCGGGCCAGGGCGTAGTCCAGGAAGGCGCGGAACTTGATCTCGCGGTTACAGAGTATATCCGGGTTGGGGGTTCGTCCGGCACCGTATTCCTGCAGAAAATAACTGAATACCCGATCCCAGTATTGATCCGCGAAATTGACACCCTGCAGCGGAATCTCCAGGGTTTCGCAGACCTGCCGGGCATCCTTCAGATCTTCCTCGGCAGCGCAGTGGTCATCAACATCATCGCCTTCCCAGTTTTTCATGAACACCCCGCGCAGGGCATGCCCCTGCTGCTTTAACAACAGTGCCGCCACCGACGAGTCGACCCCGCCGGACATGCCTACGATGATATTCATTTCTGCCATGATTTTGATGACTTTTTGGTTACTTTAATTCAACCACCGAAACACCGAAGTCACCGAACACACTGAAAAGTTAAATGTGATGTTGGTCGGTGATAGCAGCATTCAATCGGACAGGTAAAGTTTCTGAAATACTCTTCTTTTCTCCGCGCCTCTGCGCCTTTGCGTACTCCGCGTTTTTTCCCAGAGCGCTAAAAAAATGAGTCGCTACTCGATGTCTCGATACAGTTTGAGCGGGTAGCGCTGTCCGCTCAGGTAATCCTCGATGCTTTGCATGACCAGTGGGCTGCGCAGTTTATCCGCTTGCGACAGCAATTCCTCCGGGCTGAGCCAGAGCGCCCGCAGGATGCCATTGTCGAGTTCAAGATCGGCATCAGGTTCACCGACGGTCCCGCAGAAGGCATGGCGCACGAAGGTCAGACCGTTATCCGGGTGTGTCCAGCGATAGATGCCGGTGACCGCCTGCGGTTCGAACGGGTGCGCGGTCTCTTCAAGGGTCTCGCGGATGACGGCATCGATAAAGCTTTCCCCGGCTTCCACATGGCCGGCCGGCTGGTTAAGGACGATCCGGCCCTCGACGTCTTCCTCGACCATGAGAAAGCGGCCGTTTTGTTCGATCACCGCGGCGACGGTCAGGTGGGGCTGAAATGTCATGGGATTCGCAATAGTGTTGCAGGGTGGGCCAGGGTTGCTCAATTTCCCGCCACTGTCCGGGTTGCAGCCCGTCCAGCGTCCAGGGGTCGATAGCATACCGGATCAGGCGCAGGGTAGGGTAGCCGACGGCGGCAGTCATGCGTCGCACCTGGCGGTTGCGGCCCTCGCGCAGGACCAGCGAGAGCCAGCTGGTGGGAATCGTCGCCCGGTACCGGACCGGGGGCTGGCGGGCCCATAAGTCGGGCGGCTCCTGCATCAGCGTGATTTCAGCCGGAGCGGTCAAACCGTCTTTCAATTCAATACCCTGGCGTAATTGTTCCAGTGCCGCTTCGGTGGGGGTTCCCTCAACCTGTGCCCAGTACGTCTTGGGGAGCTTGAAAGCCGGGTCGCTGATCCGGTTTTGCAGTTGTCCGTCATCGGTCAGCAGCAACAGGCCTTCACTGTCCTTGTCCAGGCGCCCGGCCGGATAAACACCGGGGGTTGAAAGGTAATGGGCCAGTGTCTGTACGACGTTGTCGCCGCTGAACTGGCTTGCCACGTTATACGGCTTGTTGAGTGCGATTAGCATTTTCTGATTTACGGACAAAAAATCAATAACTTAAGCTGGTTGAATATTAAAGTCGTGCCCGCCGGGCGCCGATAGAGATGCTTATATATATAAAAAATAATATTGTCTATCCTGATGTTACTGTCTTCCCTACAGCGGCGTTTTGCCATTCTTGCCCTGCTGGTCCTTGTAGGACTTGGCGGGATGATTGTGTATAGCCAGAACCAGGTTGACAAGATAACCCGGGAAGCGATTCAAAGTGTTGCGGAAGTCCGTCAGCTGGAACGGCAGGTCAACGGGATTCGCAACAGCCTGCAAGGTCTCGAACAACGCGTCTATCGACGCACGGTGATCTCCTATACCCGAGACGAAACGGTCGAGCAGCAAATTCAACAATATATTGAGCAGCTTGACCGACAAATCAATACGTTATTTACGATATCAACCCGCCATAATAATTGGCAGGAAGCAGCGAAGGACGATCCGGAATCATTTGCCGCACTGGCAGTCGACTTAAAGCAGCACATTCAACAACTCAAGCGTTATATCGGTTACTACAACATGGTGGCCGCCGATACCCGGCTCCGTTTTCCATTTACCCGAACGCTCAACGACCGATTGTTACCGTTGAACAATGATTTTGTGACTTCAATCAATACTGCCATTCAGAGCATCGATTCAACAAGCGAGACATCGGGTGATGGAAAGCTGAACAGGCTTTTGGCTGATCTGCGCTATGCCTGGATCCAGCAGATCAGTATTTTTCGCATGTTCGTTCTGTCACGCAGCGGTATGTTCGATACACCCCGTTCGGCCATGGAGGTGACACTCAATGATCGCAACCTTTTCTGGGGTATTGCCGGCGATTTGCTTGAACAGCTACACGAGCTGGATCAACAGGGAAAACTGCCATTTGAGACGGGTATTGCTGTAGAGCGGATGCGCGAGATTTATGTTGAATATGACAAGTACTTTACCGAGATAAAGCCGACATTGATGTCGGATAAATGGCGAATCGATCATCTTTTTCTTCATGAAGAGTTACAGCCGGAATTTACCGCAACGACACAACTCATTAGCCAGATAAGCGAGAAAATAAAAAACCATTCCACGACAATTATCGATAAAACGCATAATGTGGCGGATCGAATCAACCTGATAATCTGGCTGTCGGGAATGATATTTATTGGCCTGACGCTGGCCGGTTACCTGATGTTCGAACGTTTGATTCGCCGCCCGGTGCGGATTGTCGCCGATGCGATGAACGCCGAAGCCAGCGGTCAGTCATTTTATCCTATTATGCCTGCAAATATCGAGGAAACCCGACTGCTGGTCGATGCGTTCCATAACATGCAGGAACAGGTACATTCACGCCAGGCCAGATTGGAATCGATTCTGGGGAATGCTGCCGAGGGTGTTATTACAATGGACGTCAATGGCGTGATCGAAAATTTCAATCAGGCCGCGGAGCATTTGTTTGGCTACAGGGCACAAGAGGTGATCGGGCAAAATATCAATCAATTGTTTCCCCCGGAAACCCGGTTACTTCAAAGCTCATACATAAGTCACCTTTGTCAGGGTGATATTCGACCGACAGATTCGGAGATCGAGACGATCGGGTTGCAAAAAGACGGGACGACTTTTCCGGTCTCAATCAAGGTCAGCGAAATGAATATCGGCGGGCAGTTTCTGTATACCGCGCTGGTTGATGATGTCAGCGAGCGTATTACCATGATCAGCAACCTGCGTCACCTGGCAGAACATGACTCTCTTACCAGCTTGCACAATCGTTATTCTTTTCTGCAGGAACTGGAGCGAGTCGTGCAACGCGCCACGCGCGGCCTGCATGAGGATGTCGCCCTGCTGTACATTGATATGGATAATTTCAAGTATGTCAACGACACTATGGGTCACCTGGCAGGGGATAAATTGCTGATTGAAGTTGCCGGAATGCTGAAAAAGCGTAGCCGTGAAACTGACCTGGTGGCACGTATCGGCGGCGATGAATTCGCAGTGATACTCTATGATGTGGCGCGCGATGATGTATTAAAAGCCGCCGATGCCTTTCGTAAAAAACTGGAACATTATCACTTTTCATATGAAGGCAAGCTCGCCGACGTGGGCTGCTCGATCGGTGTGGCAATGGTCGAGCAGGGCGTCAGTAAGGATGAGTTGCTGGCCCGCGCCGATCTCTCCTGTAATGCTGCCAAGCGTTCAGGGCGTAACAAGGTTCATATTTACAGTGAAGCCGACAGACAGAACCTGGAAAACATTTCCGATGATATGGGCTGGGTACGTCGCATCAAGGATGCGTTACGCAGTGACCGATTTATGTTTGTTGTTCAGCCCATTATGCAGGCCGGCACACGTGAAATAAACCGCTGCGAAATTTTATTGCGTATGCTGGATGATGAGGGCCGGTTTATTATGCCCAGCGGTTTCATTCCGCCGGCGGAGCGGTTCGGTCTGATGCCCGATATCGATCGCTGGGTAGTCAATCACGCTATCGATTACCTTGCGAATGATGAAAACCAGGATTTCAACCTGTCAATTAATCTGTCCGCCGTGTCATTTGATGATGAGGGGATGATCAACTTTATTACCGATAAGATCGCACAGACCGAAATTGACCCGACCCGGATGACCTTCGAAATAACCGAGACAGTCGCCATGGCCAATCTCGAGTTGACCGCGACATTTCTGGAAAATCTCCGCAGTCTCGGCTGTTGTACGGCGCTGGATGACTTTGGTGTCGGCTATTCCTCGTTTGCCTATCTCAAGGACCTGCCGGTGGATTATGTCAAGATCGACGGTTCGTTCGTTCGGGACATTGACAATAACGAACTTAACAAGGCGATTGTCAAATCCATGAACGATGTTGCCCAGGCCATGGGTAAACAGACCGTGGCCGAGTTCGTGGAAACCGAGGCCGGAATGCGTATTCTCGAGCTGATTGGCGTCGATTATTTGCAGGGCTATTATATCGGCCGACCCGAAATCCCCGCCTTTGAGAAACGACGCATGACCCTTCGCCACAACGTCCGCTCCCTGTCCTGAGCCTGAATCCGGCCGGTGGGAGTCGGGCATTCTGTCTGACGCGATAATCCTGATATAATAAGTCTTTCATTTGCGATTTACAGGACAGAGGTATGGCTTACGACAAGATCGCCGTCCCCGCTGATGGTCAGGCCATCGCGGTCAATCCGGATAACTCCCTGAATGTACCCGATAATCCCATTATTCCGTATCTGGAAGGGGACGGGATCGGTATCGACATCACCCCGGTCATGCAAAAAGTTATCGATGCCGCGGTGGAAAAAGCCTATGGGGGCCAGCGCAAGCTGCACTGGATGGAAATCTACGCCGGTGAAAAATCCACCCGGCTCTATGGCTCGGATGTCTGGCTGCCGGAGGAAACCCTGGCAGCCATTCGCGAGTTCAGCGTGGCGATCAAGGGGCCGTTGACCACCCCGGTCGGGGGCGGCATTCGCTCCCTGAACGTGGCCCTGCGCCAGGATCTGGACCTGTATGTCTGCCTGCGCCCGGTGCGCTACTACGACGGCACGCCGAGTCCGCTGAAAGAGCCGGAAAAAACCGACATGGTGATCTTCCGGGAAAACTCCGA
>CAYOOC010000040.1:19908-27725 GCA_964405505.1 uncultured Thiohalophilus sp. | reverse complement strand
CTGCTTTCAATCCGATTGTTCTCAATCGTGGTTCGGTAGGCGGTATCCTCGATAAATACCACGGCGTTCATATCGGTCAGGTTTGCGCCCGAGTTACGCAGGCGAAGATTTCTGACAGTGACATCCGACGATCGAATACGTATTACGTCGCCGTGGCCACCGCCATCAATAATAGCGCCGTCCCGACCTTGCAGGATCAGGGGTTTTTCAATAAGCAGATTGGCCTGGTATTCGCCGGGCTCGAGTAAAACCGTGTCGCCATTGTTCGCATTATTGATCACTTCGACAAGATCGTGTGTTTGGGGGCTGATTTGAAACGTGGCGGCATATGTTACGCTGTGAATCATCACGGCCATCACTATCAGCATGCTTTTGACAACGAATGGCGGAATGAATCTCATGAGCTGTAAATTGGGTGATTCAGTCTAGGTTGTATAAATTAGCAGAGTTTTCGGTTAAAAACCGCATATCAGCCCGTTTTAAAACGGGCTGATATGCGACATTATTTCAGCTTTGGAAGGTTGTGGTGTTGTCAGGCTTCCACAATAAAACGACCGCGCATTTCCATGTGCAGGGCATGGCAGAACCACTGACAGTAGTACCAGAATACCCCGGGTTTGTCGGCGGTAAAGGTGACCGATGAAGTTTGCTGCGGGCTAATTTCCATCGCAATGCCGTGGTTGACCAGGGTGAAGCCGTGACTGACGTCCTCTATTTGATCGAGATTGGTGATCGCGATAGTTACCTCATCACCTTTTTTGACCCGGATCTCGGTCATACCAAAGTTAGGCGCCACGGAGGTCATGTAGACCCGGACTTTTTTACCGTCGCGGATAACTTTGTTGTCTTTCTCCAGTGTAATACCGTCCTTCTTGGCCATGGCAACGGTTTCGGCGAAATAGGGATCATTGCGATCCCAGATCTTTTTGGTCTTGATCTTGCTGCGGTGTATCATCTCGCAGTCATGGGGCTCGGCAAAGGCGGGGCCATCATGCACCAGTTTCATCTCCTCGCCGGAGATATCGACGAGCTGATCGTTTTCCGCATGCAGCGGGCCGCAGGGCAGGAAACGGTCCTTGGAGAACTTGGACAGGACCATAAGCCATTTGCCGTCGGCCTCGCGGGATTCCCCCATGGTGGTATGGTTATGGCCCGGCTGATAATGGACATCCAGCTTCTGGCGAATATAGTTGACATCTTCCCCGTTATAGGAGCGCACGGCATCGGCAACGTTCCATTTGCACACCTGGCTGTCGATGAACAGCGTGGTATAGGCATTGCCGCGACCGTCAAAGGCGGTATGCAGCGGGCCCAGTCCCAGTTCGGGTTCACCGGCGACAGCATCACGCGGATCCTTGAGCTTGTCGGCAAACAGATCGTCCAGCCTGTCGATGTCGATCAGGGTGACCGTGGGCGAGAGCTTGCCGTTGGCCACGAAGTATTTGCCGTCCGGTGAGGTATTGAGGCCGTGCGGACTCTTGGGAACCGGAATGTAACGGGTCAGTTTCGAACCCTTGCGTCCGTCTACCACCGGCACCTTGGCGTCGCCCAGAGTCGTATAATCACCATCCTTAATGGCCTGTTCGATACGCGGGATGTTGAAGACCACCACCCAGTCGCGCTCGTTCTTCATTGTTTCCTGCAGGGTGTAGCCTTCTTCACTGTTGTAACAGGTCGAAGCGGCATACTTGCCTTTGTAGTCGGCATCCGTGTTATCCAGGTTCCCGTCGACGATGACCTGGAAGGCCATTTCCATTTTCTCCGCGTCGATTGCGTTGAACATGGTGTAGTACTTGCTGTCGTCATCATTAAAGCGGCCGTCATTGGGGTGCGGAATCCGGAACTCGGCATTGGCGAAGACATATTTCGTCTCGGGCACTTTTTGCAGTCGCATGCCGTGCATGGCCTGGACATTGGGCACGTCGACGATCTTGTCGGTTTTCATGATATCGCAACGAATGCGGGCCACCCGGGTATTCGCCTTGTCGTTGATAAACACATAACGTCCGTCATGCTTGCCATCGGTAAAGCTCATGTGCGGATGGTGGGTGTCGCCATTCAGGGGAGCGTTGTCACCGAGAATTCGTTTGGATTCATTGGTCAAACCGTGGCCGGTGGCACCGCAATAGTTGAATACCGGGATACGCATCAGTTCGCGCATGGAAGGAACACCCAGCACGCGGACTTCACCACTCTGGCCGCCGCTCCAGAAACCGTAATATTCATCCAGTTCCCCGGGGCCAACATGGACCTTCAGCCCGTCACCCTCAGGGGCCGCCCAGACCTTGTAAGGCAGCACCCCCGAGGCGAGACCGAAACCGGCGGCACCGGCCAGACCGGTGGATTTGAGAAAGTTACGACGGGATGCGCCGTGTTCGTTGTCGATATCGCTCATGATAGCTCTCCTTATGGTGCGTTGTTTTAGTCAGTGTGACGATAATCCGGACTACTTGTCGTTATTGCTCGTATTGCCGGCAGGCAGCGGGGCTGCCTTCATGCCGGTTTCGGTGTCAGAAGCCTTCTCCATCCACTGAACTTTCTGACGATTTCGCGCCGCTTTTTCATGCTTGCGGCGTCGGTCCACCAGGGGCGGACATTTTGTGTTATCCCAATAGGTAACCTGGCAATCCAGACAGTAATGACACTCGTTGACGTTGATCTCACCGGTGTCATGGATTGCCTGGATTTCACATTCATTGGCGCATATCTGGCAGGGATGACCGCATTCCTTGCGACGACGCAACCAGTCGAACAGACGTAAACGGGATGGAACCGCCAGTGCCGCGCCCAGTGGGCACAGATACTTGCAATAGAACTTGCAGTTAAAGGCGGATACCACGACCAGACCAAAGGCGTACAGGAAGAACGGCCACTGGCGATCGAAGCGCATGGTGATCGCGGTCTTGAAGGGTTCGACTTCGGCATAGTATTCGGCCGTGCTCAGGGAGCCCAGTGAGATGCCAAACAATACCAGCAGAATGATGTACTTCACCGCCCAGAGCCGGTCGTGCACCAGAATAGGAAAGTTGTATTGCGGTACCCTGAATTTAATCGCCACCATGTTAACGAGTTTTTGCAGGGCACCGTAGGGGCACAGCCAGCCGCAAAAGACACCGCGGCCCCAGAGCAACAGGGTGACGGCGACGAAGCTCCAGAGAATGAACATCACCGGGTCGATCAGGAACGATTCCCAGCTGAAGCCGCTGATCAAGGAGTTAACAAAGGTCAATACATTGACGATGGACAATTGCCCCAGCATGTACCAGCCGATCACAAACAGGGTATAGAGTAGAAAGCCGGTACGCAGGTAACTCACCAGTCGTGGATAACGGACCAGCCAATCCTGCAGGAACAGGATCAGGGTTAGCACAACCAGGCCGATGACCAGGATGACAATCTGGAAGGTCCGGTCATACCAGACCTCGACCCACATGGGCTCCTCTTCGGCGGCCTCGGCCTGCGGCGGCTGGGTGACATACTTGGGCGGGATCTCATAACTGCCGGTAAAGTCGGTGAAGATGCTGTCCAGCGGACCGGTGGCGCGCCGTACCAGCAGGGAAATGCTCCATTCCTCGCCCGGGTCGAAGGCATACTGATCGCGAATGATAAAGATGGCCTTTTCCGACAGTTCCGGCATGCCGTCCAGATAGACATCTTCCAGGCGATAAAAATCGAGATCCCGGAAGTTGATCTGCTGAGCGCCCTGGGCAAGATTGATGCGATCGAAAATCCCGCCCCGAACATAACCGGAACCCTTGAAGGAGTAGTTGCCGTTGGCCATGACGGCGATGGCGTGTTCGCCCGGTTTGAGCTCGGCCATCAGCCGGTTGTACTGGCTCTCGCCCAGCAGGTTGCGGCCGATGGTGGGCACATTCAGGTAGGTATAGTAAAGATCGATGAAAATATCACAGCGTTCGCCGGTCGGCGCCGCGGTACAGATGCTTTTGACATCGCTTCTGTCTTCGGCCTCCGTCCCCTCGAACGCTTCCTCGACATCCTCGTTGCTGAGCAGCATCCGGCGGATGGCGCCGTTGCCGGTCAGGTAGATCCAGTCGGCCTGTTCGAACACATCCTTGCGGACCTTGGCCGGCTCGTGAGTGGCGCTGCGTTGCGGAGTGGTAATGCCCCTGGATTCGGACACCATGCGCGCCGATTTCATGATGGTGCGGTTGATGACGATCACCGTGACCGTGGCGCCGGTGATCGCGTCAACATGGGTGCGATCTTCGCGTTCCCGTCCGCCGACTTTGATGTGCTCCTTCACAGAGTGGCCGACATACTGATCGGCAAAACGGTCGAGTGATTCTTCCGGTATCCCGACCAGCAATATTGGCTCGTGATGTTCGATTACCCGGATTCCGGTAATCAGCCCTTCCATGTCAATGCCAATGAGCAGATTGACCGGCTTGCCGGAATACGCGGGAATTTTGACACTGTCTGAAGATTCGAAAACATAGCCGATTACTTCACCATCTTTATAGACGGCGGCGGCCGGCGGGTCACCTTCCAGTTCGCCAAAGCGATCCGCGTCGGGGAACATGTCGCGGATCTGCGGGTGTTTGTCATCAAAACCCGCCACGGCGGCAAGCGGGGTGATCAGCAGCAGGGCAATGGTTACCAGCGTGAGCAGGCCTCTGTGGGCCAGGCAGGTGTGTGGTGAAGTCTGTCCGAGAGTCATCAGGTTATACGAACCTTGTTATCCTGGTCAGCCGGCTGAATCCGTGTCGGGAGACAGAAGGTGAACCACTGTCGTGGTACTGTTCAGCAATCCGGCACGTTATCTGCGCACCTTCTCATCAGAGGCAGAAATGTTGCTTGCAGGACTCAGACACGCTCCACCACAAAAGCCGGGGTGTCTGATATAAGCCACAGACTGTCTGATATGCTACAAAAGTAGCATACAGAAGTTATCTTTCCACTTGACCGAGGTCAAAACCTGAAAGTAATCAGAAACCTGATTATCATGCTGTATTATTCGGTAGCCGAAGAGGGGCGGGATGCGACCGGTAGGGCGGGCATTCAAGGGCCGATGGTGATTAAATCACCACCAGCGATTTTATTTTTCCAGATGATTGCGCAGGAAGCTCGGCAGGGCAAAGGCCGCGCGGTGAATCTCGGGATTGTAATAGCGTGTCTCGAACGGCCGCTGCGCGGCATCCTGTTCACGGAAGCGGGTCAGGTCCGGGACCTTGCCGGCCAGGGTACAGCTCCACCAGCCGCTGGGATAGACCGGCTGCGGAAAGCCCAGCGTGTTCACGGCGGCAAAGCCGGCATCGGACATGGCGGTATGCATCTCTTTTAACAGGCGTTGATGGATCAGCGGGGATTCGCTTTGCTGTACCAGCAGGCCGTCCGTCCCCAGTGCGCGATGACAGTCGCGATAGAACTGCTCGGTGAACAGACCTTCGGCCGGACCGATGGGATCGGTACTGTCGACGATAATCACGTCATAATGACCGGCCCCGGCATCCCTGACCCACTGAATACCGTCGACAAAATGGAACGCGGCACGGCTATCATTGTTGGCAGTGCACAGATCCGGGAAGTACTGCTCTGACAGACGGGTAACCTGTTCGTCGATCTCCACCTGTTCGCAGCTGGTTATTCCGGGGTGCTGCAGGACCTCGCGCAGGGTGCCACAGTCTCCGCCACCGATGACCAGCACCCGTTTCGGATCCGGGTGGGTAAACAGTACCGGGTGGGTCATCATCTCGTGATACAGAAAGTTGTCCCGATCGGTGAGCATGATGAAGCCGTCGATGACCATCAACCGCCCCCACTTCTCGGTGTCGAAGATCTCGATTTTCTGAAACCCGGTCTGCACTTCGGCCAGCTTCTCCTTTATCTTAAAAGAAAAGGCAGAGCCGGCTTCAGCGCAGATTTCGGTAAACCATTCTGTGTCGGATAACATAACACCACTCCGGAAAATGCTTGGCGTGAGCAGGGAAACTGCCATTATACTTGAAACCCCGGCTCCGAATAAAACAACATCAGGTAATCATGTCAGACTGGAACAGACAACAGGCACTTGCCACCTATAGCGTCGCGTACTGGGGCGAGAATTATTTCGGAATCAGCGAGCAGGGACATATGCTGGCCCACCCCGATCGCCAGGCACAGAACCGGGGCATCGATCTCTATCAGCTGGCCGATGAGGTCGTACGCGAACATAACGTGACCCTGCCGATCGTGGTTCGTTTTACCGATATCCTGAACAATCGTCTGGATACACTCTGCCAGAGCTTTCACGAGGCCATGGCCAGTGATGCCTATCGCGGTCAGTACACCGCAGTGTATCCCGTCAAGGTCAATCAGCAGGCCAGCGTGATCCGGCAGCTGGTCGAGCATGGCCAGGAGCGGGTTGGCCTGGAGGCCGGCAGCAAACCGGAGCTGATGGCGGTACTGGGCCTGTCCCGCCCGGGCGGGGTGATCGTCTGTAACGGTTACAAGGATCGCGAATATATTCGCCTGGCCCTGATCGGCCGCAAGCTCGGGCATCAGGTCTATATCGTGATCGAAAAGCTTTCCGAGCTGGAACTGGTGATCAGTGAATCGCAGGCCCTGGGGATTGCGCCGCTGCTGGGGGTGCGGGTGCGGCTCGCCTCGATCGGCGCCGGCAAGTGGCAGAACACCGGCGGCGAAAAGGCCAAGTTCGGCCTCTCCGCCGCACAGGTGATCTGGGTGATCGAGCGGTTGCGCGAAGCCGGTATGAGCGACAGCCTGCAGATGCTGCATTTTCATCTCGGCTCGCAGATCGCCAACATCCGGGATATTCAGCGCGGCATGCTCGAATGCGCTCGCTATTTTGTCGAGCTGCATCGCATGGGAGTTAACATCCGCTGCGTGGATGTCGGTGGCGGCCTGGGTGTCGATTATGAAGGCTCACGTTCGCGCAGTTTCTGTTCCATGAACTACAGCGTCCAGTCCTACGCCAATAACATCGTGCATGTGTTGTGGGAGGCCTGTGAGGAACACGGACTGGCACACCCGGATATCTTTACCGAATCAGGCCGGGCCATGACCGCTCATCACGCGGTGTTGATTACCAATATCATTGATACCGAACAGGTCCCCGATGCCAGCGCCATGCTCGAGCCACAAAGCGATGATCCACTGGTGTTGCAGGATATGTGGCAGTGTTACGAGGCGATCCAGGATGAGACCTCCAGCCGTGCGGCTATGGAGATCTATCACGATATCAAGCACTGGCTGAGCGAGGCGCAAAGCATGTATACCCATGGGGTACTGACACTCGATCAACGTGCCTATGCCGAGGAGCTGTATTACGTCACCTGTCAGCGGGTGCACGAACTGTTATCCGCCAGCAACCGGGTGCATCGCGAGGTGCTGGACGAGTTGCATGACAAACTGGCAGACAAGTATTTCGCCAACTTCTCGTTGTTCCAGTCGATCCCCGATGTCTGGGCCATTGACCAGATCTTTCCGGTGGTGCCGCTGCACCGGCTTGATGAGAAGCCGACCCGCCGGGGTGTGATCGAGGACATTACCTGTGACTCGGACGGGCGGATCGATTATTACGTCGATGGTGAAGGTGTCGAGAGCAGCCTGCCGCTGCACCAACTGAAACCGGGGGATCCTTACCTGATCGGGATATTCATGGTTGGCGCGTATCAGGAGATACTGGGCGATATGCACAATCTGTTCGGCGATACCGACTCGATCAATGTCACACTCGATGCTGACGGTAATTACCGGATCGATCAGGTCCTGTACGGAGATACGGTCGATTCAGTACTCGATTATGTGCATATCAGTGCTGATTTGCTGCTCGACAGCTATCAGAAAAAACTGGCGCA
>CAYOOC010000040.1:0-19808 GCA_964405505.1 uncultured Thiohalophilus sp. | reverse complement strand
CGCCAGGAAACCTGCTACTTACTCGAAGGCGATGTCGTCGTCACCCCTGATGACGGCGAACCGGTACAGATTCAGCGCGGCGATCTGGTGACCTTTCCCGCCGGTATGAGCTGTACCTGGGAAATCCGCGAGCCGGTCAAAAAGCATTACGATTTCCAGTAAGTAAATAAAGGTTTCGAATACCAGTCCATCTACTGAGTAGCCTGGATCAAGGAGTAACGCGACGGATCCAGGTTTTTTCCGGTTCAGGTGGAACCGCTGCGCTTGTTCCACCCTACGCCGGCTGATCGGATATTCAGAGCGTCTCTTGAAGAAAGTCTGAGCAGACTCTCGCAAAGACGCAGAGCACGCAGCGTAAAATAACGTCTTTGTGCCTCTGCGCCCCGGCGAGATCAAATCATTCAGAAGCGATACTGGATACCGGCCGAGAGATGAGCAATGTCGGATTCGACGATGGTGTATTCGGCCATCAGGTCCATCTTCTTGTTCAGGCTATAGGTCAGCCCGAAGCCGACGCTGAGATCAAGACCATCATTGGAGCCGCGCAGGCCGCCGGAGACGTCGGTATCGTAATAGACCAGCCCCGCCCGGCCGCGAAGTGTTGTATACGGGTCAAGCGCGTGGCTATAAACCCCGTAAGCCCCGAGCGTGAAATAGGAAACATCGATATCGGTGCCGGCAATGGTGGTGTCGGGATCAACGATGGTCGTCGTAAATTCGCCTTCCACGGAAAAGTTCTCATGCACATCGGGCACCGGCCGACCAAGCGTGGCAATAGCCGCGATCCCCTCGCTGAACCCGTCAACATCACTGATGCCCAGCTGCAGATTCATATAATCACCCGGCTCGGCATAAGCGTTGACGGCGAAGGCGAGCAGGCCGGCGGTACTCAGAATTTTCAGGGACTTCATGCAGAGCCTCTCAGGATGGTTTGTTTGCGGGAGCTGATGGTAGGGATAGATCGGTCGTTAAACCATGACGTCAGTCACAATATATCAAATACTTAGTACTTAGTACTTAGTACTTAGTACTTAGAACTCAGAACTCAGAACTCAGAACTCAGAACTCAGAACTCAGCACTAAACTCACCGCCGTAGAATTGCGATCCAGCGCCCCAGGCTGAGCAGGCTCGACAGAGAGGCCGCGACATAAGTCAGCGCGGCGGCGCGCAGGATGCGTTTGACCTTGGGCAGGTCCTTCGGCTGGACATAGCCTTCTTTCAGGATGGGCAGTGCCTTGCCGAAGCTGGCGTCGAATTCCACCGGCAGGGTTACCAGGTGCACGACGGTGGCGAGCAACATGGTGCCCAGCCCCAGGATGATCTGCAACGCCATGACCGAAGGCGCCCGCGATAACAGCGCCACCACAGGGGCGAAGAGAATCACGACCGCGCCGATCTTCTGGGCGGTATTCGCCGTTTGTGCCAGGCGGGTACGCCATTTGAGTTTATGCTCGCCGCGATGGTGCTGGATAGCGTGGCCGACCTCGTGCGCCGCCACGGCGACGGCCGTCAGCGAGGTGCCGGCGTAGTTATCCTGGCTGAGGCGTACCGTGTTACTGCCGGGATCAAAATGATCGCCCTCGGCACCGGCCACCTCGACCAGGTAGCCTGGCATGCCAAAACGATCCAGCAGATGCCGGGCCAGTTCTCCGCCGGTACCGGGGATATCCTTGCGTGGTTTACTGTAACGTTTGAAGGTATAGCGGGCCCACAGGCCGGGACCGAAGAACAGGCCGAGAAGTAACAGCAGTATCAGCACATAGGGCATGGTGGCGTGACAGGGTCAGCTTTTTTCCTTGACCACGATGGTGGCGATGCCGTTGTCCTGCAACCGTTTGCGGGTCTGGTTCACGGTGGTGAGATCGCTGATGGGACCGACGCGGACGCGGTGCCAGGTATCGTTATCATTGATCTTCACCGTCTGTATCGACGCCTCGATACCGTGCAGGGCCAGTTGTGCCTTGAGACGATCCGCCTGTTCCGGATTGCGAAACGAACCGGCCTGGATGATATAGCGGGTATCGCTGTCGGCCGGCGGGGCGGATTGACCGGACCTGTCCGGTTTTTGTTCGGTCTTTTCCGGTTTGTCGCCGAATAGATCGTGCTCGGGGATGACCACTTCCAGTTCCGGCAAGATGGTATAAAAATCAAACCGCGGTTTGTCTTCGTCCTGTTGTTGTTCGCCGGGCGAAGGAGGCGCCGGCGTGTTATCCCGGCGCACATCGCGGGTGTCCTCGCGACCGTCCTTGAACTTGCCGATCAGCTCGTTGACCGAACTGCCGATGTCCCGGTCGGGATCGGAGCCGGCGTTATTGGTCAGATAGACCAGCAGCGCAATAAACAGGCCGATAAACAGGCCGCCCAGCATCCACACCCAGCCGGGCAGGGAGTGCGGATGTTTGGGTTTGGGCGTTTTGGCGTAGTCGCGTGGCATGGGACAAGCCTATCACCGAACGTGTGAGCGATACAGCGTCGTCACTGTTAACACTACATGGACTGCGGCGCCGAAACGCCCAGTAGTCCCAGGCCATTGGCGATCACCTGGCGCGTGGCCTGACTCAGTGCCAGTCGCGCATTACGTAATGGCGCCTCGTCGACCAGGATCTTGTGCTCGTTATAATAGGTATGAAAGTCGTTGGCCAGCTCGCGCAGATAATGACACAGCTGGTGCGGCTCATGGGCCAGGGCCGCCGACTCGATCACTTCCGGGTAACGGGACAGGCTGGTCAACAGCGACAGCTCGTGATCGGTACTCAGCAGCGCCAGCTGCTGCAGGCCGAGTTCCTGATCGTATTGCCAGCCTTTTTCTTCCAGCTTGCGCAGTGCACTGCAGACCCGGGCGTGGGCGTACTGGATGTAATAAATAGGATTATCCTTGGATTCGGATTTGGCCAGGTCCAGATCGAAATCCATGTGCTGTTCGCACTTGCGCATCACATAAAAGAAACGCGCCGCATCGCTGCCCACTTCCTTGCGCAGCTGGCGCAGGGTGACGAACTCGCCGGAGCGGGTCGACATCTGCAGCTTCTCGCCGCCGCGATACAAAATGGCGAACTGCACCAGCAGAACATCGAGTTTGCCCGGATCATCCCCCAGCGCCTTGAGTGCGGCTCGCACCCGCGGGACATAGCCGTGATGATCGGCGCCCCACACATCGATCACCCGATCGAAACCCCGTTCGAGCTTGTCCATGTGATAGGCGATGTCCGAGGCGAAGTAAGTGGTCTGGCCGTTGTCGCGCACCAGTACCCGATCCTTCTCGTCGCCAAACTCCGAGGAGCGAAACCACAACGCGCCGCCTTGCTCATAAGTATGCCTGCTGTCGCGCAGCCGTTGCAGGGCTTTGCTTACCGCACCGGTTTCGGTCAGCGACCGTTCGGAAAACCACTCTTCATAGGCGATACCGAACTGGGCCAGATCGTCGCGAATGTCCGCGAGGATGTAATCGAGCCCGCTATCGAACACGAAGCGGTACTCGTCCTCGCCCAGATACTGTCTGGCCTGAGCGATCACCGCATCGATGTATTCCTCTTTGTCGCCGCCCTCGGGCTCGTCGGCCGGCAGAGTCTGGCTGATGACCTTCCAGGCATGACGAAAGCGATCGCCGTGTTCGCGATGCAGGCTGGCGGCGATATCCCAGACATAATCGCCCTTGTAGGCGTTGGCGGGGAATTCCAGCTCTTCGCCGGCCAGCTCCAGATAGCGCAGCCAGACACTGGCGGCGAGGATGTCCATCTGTCGTCCGGCGTCATTCACATAGTATTCGCGATGCACGGCAAACCCGGCAGCGGCCAGCAGATCAGCGACTGCCGCGCCATAGGCGGCGCCGCGACCGTGGCCGACATGCAGCGGTCCGGTCGGATTGGCCGAGACAAACTCCACCTGCACCCGTTGATCGTTGCCGACGGTGGAGTGGCCGTAGGCTTCACCGGCTTCGAGGATCTGCGGGATCACCGCGTGAAAGGCGTCGTCGCTCAAAAAGAAATTGATAAACCCGGGCCCGGCGATCTCCACCTTGCTGACACTGGCATCGGCCGGTAGCGCGGCGACGATCTTCTCGGCCAGATCCCGCGGTTTCGCCTTCGCCGGTTTGGCCAGGAGCATGGCGACATTGCAGGCCAGATCCCCGTGGGACGGATCGCGGGTACGCTCGATCTGGATGGCGGGATTGGCGTCGGCGGGTAAAGTACCGTCGGCCCGCAGGGCCTCGACGGCCTGCGCGATCAGGGCCTGAAGCTGGTTTTTCATGAAAAATTCAAGTCGCTTGCGTGAATCGTTATCGGGGCGCTGATTGTAAACCACCGGCCTGTTCACGCCTAGCGTGAACAGGCCGGTGGTTTGCAGGGGCTAGGGGCTAGTTACTAGGGGCTAGGTTTTTTCCTGGGGCCCGACACCGGGGCATCGGTAGGCCGGACATAGCGAAGCGGTGTCCGGCAATCCGTGCGAAAGGGAAGATGCCCGATACCGCTTCGCTTTATCGGGCCTACATTTCCGGGCTTTTTCAAGGACCTAGTCTCTAGAAACTAGCCCCTGTTCCTAGAACATTTCCAGCGGGTCGACGTCGACCGACCAGCGCACCCGGCGGCTGTCGGGGAGTTGTTCTATGCGCGGCAGCCAGTGCTGCAAAAAGCGCTGCAGGGTCTGGCGATCGCTGGCCTGCAACAGCAGCTGGGCGCGATAGCGGCCGGCGCGGCGTTCCATGGGCGAGGGCACGGGGCCGAGCAGTAACGGCTGATCGGCACCGGTGGGGCCGGCGGCCTCGCGGGCGGCCTGCAGAAAATCGAGCGCCGCGCGCGAATCGACCGCTTCGGCACGTAGCAGGGCCAGGCTGGCATAGGGCGGCAGTTCCGCCTGGGCCCGCTCCTGCAGCAGGGTCTCGGCGAAGGCGGGATAGTCGTGGGCGGCCAGCTGGGTGAGCAGGGGATTGTCGGGATGGTGGGTCTGGATCATCACTTCGCCGGGACGTTCGGCGCGCCCGGCGCGCCCGGCCACCTGCAAAATCAGCTGGCCCATCCGTTCACTGGCGCGAAAGTCGGCACTGTAGAGACCGTAGTCGGCATCCAGCAGGCCGACCAGGGTCACGTCGGGAAAGTGATGGCCCTTGGCCAGCATCTGGGTGCCGAGCAGGATATCGACTTCGCCGGCATGAACCTGGCGCAGCAGTTCCTGCAGGGCGCCCTTGCGCCGGGTGGTGTCGCGATCGATGCGCACGATGCGTGCCTCGGGGAACTGTTCCTGCAGGGCGGTCTCCACCCGTTCGGTGCCCAGTCCCATATGCAGCAGTTCCCCGGCCTGGCATTCGGGACAGCTCTCGGGCAGGGGCTGTTCGCTGCCGCAATGATGACAGCGCAATTTGTGCTGGCGCCGGTGCACGGTCAGATGGGCATCACAGCGGGCGCAACGGGCATGCCAGCCACATTCATGGCACATCAACACCGGGGCGAAGCCGCGACGGTTGAGAAACAACAGCACCTGGCTGTGCTGATCCAGGTGCTGTTGCATGCGCGCCAATAGCTGGGCGGACAGGCCGTGTTCGAGTTTCTGGCCGCGCACGTCCTGGATCAAAAAACGTGGAAAAACGGCGGCGCCGGCCCGTTCGGGCAGGTGTAAATGGTGGTAACGGCCCTGGCGCGCATTGTGCAGTGACTCCAGCGAGGGCGTGGCGGAACCGAGCACGATCGGGATGTTCAGTTTCTGGGCGCGCAGGATGGCCAGATCCCGCGCCGAATAACGAAAGCCCTCCTGCTGCTTGAAGGAGAGATCGTGTTCCTCGTCGATGATGATCAGCCCCGGCGCGGGCAGGGGCGAGAACAACGCCGAGCGAGTGCCGATGATCACCCCCGCCTCGCCCTCGCGTGCCGCCAGCCAGGCGTTATAGCGCTCCTGATCGTTGAGCGCCGAATGCAGTACCGCCACCGGCGTATTCAGGCGAGCCCGGAAGCGCTCCACCAGCTGCGGTGTCAGGCCGATCTCCGGTACCAGCACCAGGGCCTGGCGGCCGGCGGCGATGACCCGTTCGATCAACTGCAGATAAACCTCGGTCTTGCCGCTGCCGGTCACGCCGTCCAGCAGGGTGCAGTGGAAGCGATCGAGCTGTTGCAGCAATTGTTCCACCGCCGCGTGTTGCGCATCGGTCAGGGTCGGGGCTGCCTGGCGCTGTTCGGCCGGCGGTGGCAGGGTGGCGCGCAGGCTCATTTCGACCCAGCCTTTGTCGATCAGTTTTTTCAGTACCGGGCGCCAGTTAACGTGCTCGGTCTCCAGTTCGGCGGCGTTGGCACCTTCCGGCCGCGCCTGCAGGCTGGCCAGCAGCGCCGCCTGTTTCGGGGCCCGTTTCAGCTCCTGTTCCATGGCGGCGTGCCCGGCCGGGGTCAGCTGCCAGTGCTCGCTGCCGCGTCGCGCCGGCTGTGCCTCGCGGCGCAGCAGCACCGGCAGGGCATGCAGCATCACCTCGCCGATGGGGTGTTGATAATACCGGCTGGCCCAGCCCAGCAACTCGAGCAGTTCGGGGCTGACCACCGGCGTGGCATCAAGCAGGGCCGTGGCCCGCTTGAGTTTATGCTGCGGTACGTCGGTGCTGCCGGCGACGTCCAGCAGCAGGCCGATAACCCGGCGCCGACCAAAAGGGACCTCGACCCGGATGCCCGGCTGCAACGTGGCGGGATCGATCCCGGCCGGCGGCCGGTAATCGAAATGCCGGCGCAACGGCGTCGGGATGGCAATCTGCAAGACCGGCTCGCTCATGGCTGTCGGGCGGCCGGATCGGGGGTGTGAAACTGGTCAGTTAGCCGCATACGTTCAGATCGATTCTAGGTTAAATCACCTAAGTGCCTGAGGTGTTTTAAGAATGGTCGTTATCCACAGTTTCTGTGGATAACTGTGTGGATGAAATGGGGTAAACAGGGCCAACTGCCCGGCACTGTTACACTATTGTTAAATTGAGCACATTTTGTACGCATGGAAAATCAAATTAAAATCAGCAGGTTATATTATTTTTGCAGTTTCTGGCCCGGCCGGTTAACAGGTGCTTCGCCCTAACACGTTGTTATTTCAGGGCCTGTGCATAAAGTCAGGTGCAGGGGCGCCGATCCGCGTCGTCCCCGGCCCGAAAACAGGGCAAAAACTCACCGGGGTTCGTCCAGCGCGGGGCTTGGCAGGCCGTCGATACTGCGCCGGTTATGCTTGTCCCGGAACTCGCGAATCCCCTCGGGACCCTTTTTCTCGGTCCAGCGGACCAGCGCTTCCCGCTGGCCGACCAGATCCATCAGCGGCACGCCATAGCCGCAGGAGGTCTGCACCCGTTCCACCTGCAGGCGGAAGATTTGCCGCACTCCGGGCAGGCGCTCATCGAACCGGCTGCGCAGATCCGCCCAGTCGGGGTCGGCCGGCAGGATCACTTCGCCCTGCCCGTACAGGCGCAGGATGCGCGGTGGCCCGCTGAAGGCACAGAACATCAGGGTCATGCGCCCGTTTTCGCTCAGATGGGCGGCGGTCTCGTTGCCGCTGCCGGTCAGATCGAGAATGGCCACGGTGTTGGGATCCACAATCCGCAGGGTATCGAGCCCGCGCGGCGACAGGTTGACATGTCCCTCGCTGTCCAGCGGCGCGGTGGCGTTGAAAAACAGCGGCTGTTTGCCGATCCACTCGGCGAACTCGGGACTGATATGGTCGAAGACTTTCATACTGGCAACTTGCACTCCACGACAGGAACTGTAAGTGTAATGCGCCCAGGCTTTTAACGCAGCAGGATTGATGCTTATGAACCAGCAAGCGCTGGCCCGGGCGATTGGCGAGGCCCTGGGCGAACCGTTTGAGATAGAACAGAGCCGCAATATTGGCGGCGGTTGTATCAGCAGCGCCATGCGCCTGGATGGAAACGGCCGCCATTATTTCGTCAAATTCAATCGCGCCGATCTGCTCGACATGTTCGAGGCCGAGGCCGAGGGGCTGGCCGCGATGGGGGAGGCCAATGCAGTACGGGTGCCGCAACCGGTGACCGCCGGTGTCAGCGACGGCCAGGCCTATCTGGTGATGGAATATCTGGAGACCGGCGGCAGCGGTGACATGCACCGCTTTGGCGAACAGCTGGCGCAGATGCATCGTCATACCCGGGAGCAATTCGGCTGGCACCGCGATAACACCATCGGCTCCACCCCTCAGCCCAATGGCTGGCATAACGACTGGGTGCGTTTCTGGCAGGAACAACGCCTCGGTTTCCAGCTCGATCTGGCGCGCCGCAACGGCGCCGGCAGCGCCCTGTATGAGCGCGGCCAGCAACTCAAAGAGCAGGTCGCCGACTTCTTCAGCGATTACCAGCCGGCCGCCTCGGTGCTGCACGGCGATCTCTGGGCGGGCAACTACGCCTTCACCCGTGACGGCGAGGCGGTGATTTTCGATCCGGCCGTCTATTTTGGCGATCGCGAGGCGGATCTGGCCATGACTGAACTGTTCGGCGGCTTCTCGCGCTCATTCTACAGCGGCTACGACGCGACCTGGCCCATCGACCCCGGCTACGCCACCCGCAAGACCTTCTACAACCTCTACCACATCCTCAACCACTACAACCTGTTCGGCGGCGGCTACGCCTCACAGGCCCAGCGCATGATCGACCAGCTGCTCAGTGAAGTGAGATAGGGTGGTGGAAGTAACGCAAAGGACGCAAAGACGCGGAGGACGCAAAGAAAGAAATTATTTACTGCGTATGCAAAGTTCAATGAAGTGATTCAGTTTCAGCAGGATTATCTGAATTACAAAAATCAGACTCATCCATCAAAGCTTTAAAGAACTGAACAAGAAAATTAATTGTTTTACTTCGCGTTCTTTGCGTCCTCCGCGTCAATTTCCAGTGACTCTGCTAGTAGATCGGCGGTTCGCCTTCGGGGCGGTAGCGGAAGCGCGGGTGGCTCCACCAGTATTGTTCGGGTTTGTGGCGGATGATGCGTTCCAGTTCGCGGTTCATCCGGGCGGTGGCCTGTTCGGGATCGGGACCGGCGATGGCGTTATCCAGCGCTTCGAAGTGGATGACAAAGCCGCGCGCGTGCGGCAGGCGTTCGGCCCAGGCGCACAGCACCGGGGCCTGATGCTGGTGGGCCAGGCGGGCGGGCAGCACCGGCGTGTTGGTGTGAATGTCGAAAAACGGCACAACCACCCCGGCGCCGGCGCCGGGGTTCTGATCGGGCAGGATCCCCAGAATCCGCTGCTGTTTGAGCGCGCGCACCGCGGCCCGCACGCCGCGACCGGTGGTCGTCACCAGTTCGGCGCCGAAGCGCTGGCGACCGCGCAGGATAAAGTCATCGAACCACGGCGCGCGCTGGGTTCGATAGAGACTGGTCATGGGATAGTGGCGGGAACAGTACAGGCCGATCATCTCCCAGTTGCCCAGGTGCGGGACCAGCAGTATCACGCCCTGTTGTCTGGCCAATGCCGAGCGCAATGCGGCTTCCCCTTCGACGCGGCGCACCAGTTTGATGACCCGATCAGCCGGACCGTGCCAGAGGCGAAAGGACTCGAGCAGGGTGCGGGCGGTGGCAATCAGGCTGCGGCGCGCCAGCTGTCGGCGTTTTGTGTCGCTCAGTTGTGGCAGGCAAACGTCCAGATTGCGGCGGGCAATCCGTGCCGGTTTGGCCCGCAACAGCCACAATAGCTGGCCGCTCACCCAGCCGGCGTTGTGCAGCACCACCAGGGGCAGACGGGCGAGCAGCAACAGCAGAAATTCACGCATGGGGTGTTATCGGAACAAATAAAAATCCTGCACGCCTTGCAGCGCACAGGATTTTCCTTGTGGCCGGTCGGCCCGCCGGGGCGGGCGAACGGACAAGGCGGTGGGGGGTTGATACGGGTGTCGCTTACGGGGCCTCGCAATCCAGGCAGGCCAGTTCATTGCGGGCGGCATTCACCCGGTTGAGCAGGTTCAGGTATACGGCCGCATCCTGTCGGCTGTCCATGGGCCCTTCCATCCCGGCCGGCGTTTCAATACACCAGCCTTCGCCACACTGGACCATCATTGGCGCTTCACGTTTGATGTGCTTCATCTGACACCTCCCGACAGGCTCATCGTGCTACACATTTGGAAAACATTCCGGGCTAAACATCCCAACATGTTGGGGCTGCCTGGAGACCTTATTGCTAATCATAGCGCCGTGATAAAAGAAATGTGAATAAATTCACAATTTGTCACATTTCCGTTTTTAGAGTGAGGGTATTGCTCCCCACATCAATTCAATATTTTGGTGTATTTGAAATATATTTCCCACTTTGTTCGAAAAAAGATAGTAATGGGATATATTTCACTAAAAAATATTAAAGTGGGATAGAAGCGTCTATTTTGCCTCAGAATTTGAGTATAGAGGGCGCATAGCCGTCATCAAGCTCTTGAAAAGCTGCTTGTTGTGGGACTCCTCCTGCGCCAGCAGCTGTTTCATGTGATCCCGCTCGGTGGGCATGGCGAAACAGGCCGGACAGGAGTCGGGAATGACCGGCAGAATCTGCTGGTTGGCGAAATCGGCCGTCTGCCGTTCGCGTACATAGACCAGCGGCCGGATGATGCGCACATCGCCCTCGCGGTTGGTATAGCAGGCCTTCATGGTGCGCAGCTGGCCGCCGCGGAAGGCCGACATCAGGAAGCTTTCGGCCAGATCGTCCAGATGCTGGGCCAGGGCCAGCACGTTGTAACCTTCGCGCCGGCAGGTGGCGTACATAATGCCGCGCTTGATGCGCGAGCAGTAGGCGCAGAAGGAGTCGTTTTTCATCTGGGATTTGGCATTTTCGGCGATTGGCTGGCTTTCGAAGAAATAGGGAATGCCCAGTTGCGCCAGGTAATCCTTCAGGGTTTCGGGATGAAAGCCCTCGATCTGCGGGTCCACGGTCAGGGCTCCCAGCTCGAACCGGATCGGGGCGTGACGCTGCAGATGTCGCAGAATATGCAACAACGACAGGGAATCCTTGCCACCGGAGAGCCCGAGCAAAACCCGATCGCCTTCGCGGATCATGCTAAAATCGGCAATCGCCCGACCCACCGGTCGCAGGATGGCCTTGGGCACCTTCGGCTGTGGTGCAGGGGGGGCATGGGGGTTTTCGGTAATCGGTGAGCTTGTGGACATAATGCCGCCAGTGTAACCCGTGTTTGCCGGCATCACCATTATGTTAGCCGTGTTGGCGGGTTTCGCTACGGCCTGGGCGGGACGATATGTTATGTTGTCCGGATGCAGGAGCAACCCCCCGAGTTTGAATCCGGCGACAAGTCATTGCGGCTGAATCTCGCCCTGGTGATTGCTGCTTATTTTCTGATAGCGGTATTGCTGGAGCCGCTGATCGATTTTCTGCTGGTGCCCGACCCCGGGTCTGCCAACCCCTATCAGGTGATGGAACTGGCGGATGAAAAGAAGCTTTTGACCGGCTATGTCTACAGCCTGTGGCGTTTGCTGCCGATTTTGTTCTTTCTCTGGTATGGCTGGCGCATTATTGCCTCGCTGCGTGTCCCGCCAGCCGGTACGCGCTCGCCATTTACTGTACGGGTGTTGAAGGGCAAGTATGCGCGAATGTTCGGTATGTTATTGATACTGGTTGCGTTATTGCTGTTGTATCGCGAATTGCTCGCCCTGATCAGACTGACAACCTGAGTGGATAGACTTGAATTGTTCGCTAATGTTAGGTCTCGTTGAGGCTGGTCAACCTGCGCTGCAACGCGCGTAGTCATGCGGTTTTCGCGTTTCAACCCTGTCAGCACCCATAACATTATCACGGGAAATAGGCGGATGACGCTGTTTCTGGTATAATCTTCGGCTCTTTATCCGCGTATTCCCCGATTTTTCACGCATACCAGTCAATTAATTACGGCTAAAAGAAATTAGTTATGAGTCAATTTGAAGAAGCTTTAAAGCAACGTATCCTTGTACTGGATGGCGCCATGGGCAGCCTGATCCAGACCTATAAACTCGAAGAAAAAGATTATCGCGGCGAGCGTTTTGCCGATTGGCAATCCGATCTCAAGGGTAACAACGATCTGTTGTCTCTGACCCAGCCCAAGATCGTTCGCGATATTCACAGCGCCTATCTCGAAGCCGGTGCCGACATCGTCGAGACCAATACCTTTAACGCCAATTCCATTTCCATGGCCGATTATCACATGGAAGAGCTGGCCTATGAGATGAACAAGGTCTCCGCCGAAGTGGCGCGTGAAGCCTGCGAGGCGATCGCCACCGCCGACAAGCCACGTTTTGTCGCCGGCGTGTTAGGCCCGACCAACCGCACTGCCAGTATTTCGCCCGATGTTAACAACCCCGGCTTTCGTAACATCAATTTCGATCAGCTGGTCGAGTCCTATACCGAGGCGCTGGGGGGCCTGGTTGACGGCGGGGTGGACCTGATCCTGGTGGAAACCATTTTCGATACCCTCAACGCCAAGGCGGCGCTGTTTGCCATCGATAGTTATTTTGCCGACAAGCAGGACAAGCGCGTACCGGTGATGATCTCCGGGACCATTACCGATGCCTCCGGCCGAACCTTGTCGGGGCAGACCGTTGAGGCGTTTTATAATTCACTGAACCACATCAAACCGATCAGCTTCGGTTTCAACTGCGCCCTGGGCGCTGCCGAGCTGCGTCAGCACATCGAAGAGTTAAGCGGCTTTGCCTCATGTCACGTCAATGCGCATCCCAATGCCGGCCTGCCGAACGAGTTTGGCGAATACGATGAATCGCCTGAGCAGATGGCCGAGCAGATCGAGGAATGGGCCAAAAGCGGCTTTCTGAATATCATCGGTGGTTGCTGCGGGACCACACCGGGACACATCAAGGCGATTGCCCAAGCCGTGGCCCCTTACGAGCCGCGCAAGGTGCCGGAAGACGATCACACCACGCGTCTCAGTGGTCTGGAACCCTGCAACATCGACAAGGATTCGCTGTTCGTGAACGTCGGCGAGCGCACCAACGTGACCGGTTCCGCCAAGTTCAAACGCCTGATTCTCGAAGAGCAGTACGACACGGCGCTGGACGTGGCGCGCGAACAGGTGGAAAACGGTGCCCAGATCATCGACGTGAACATGGACGAAGGCATGCTCGATGGCGAGAACGCCATGGTCACTTTCCTCAACCTGATTGCCAGTGAGCCGGATATATCCCGTGTACCGGTGATGATCGACTCCTCCAAGTGGCACATCATCGAGGCTGGCCTCAAGTGTGTTCAGGGCAAGGGCGTGGTCAACTCCATCTCCATGAAGGAGGGCGAAGAAGAGTTTATTCGCCAGGCCGAGCTGTGTCGCCGTTATGGTGCCGCCGTTGTCGTCATGGCTTTCGATGAAACCGGCCAGGCCGATACCCAGGAACGCAAGGTCGAGATCTGCGAGCGGGCCTACAAGATCCTCACCGAGCAGATCGGCTTCCCGCCGGAAGACATCATTTTCGATCCGAATATCTTTGCCATCGCCACCGGTATCGAGGAACACAACAACTACGGCGTCGACTTCATTGAGGCGACCCGCGAGATCAAGCAGAAACTGCCCTATGCCCTGGTCAGCGGTGGTGTCTCCAACGTGTCGTTCTCGTTCCGGGGTAACAACCCGGTACGTGAGGCCATTCACGCCGTATTCCTGTATCACGCCATCAAGGCGGGTATGGACATGGGGATCGTCAACGCTGGCCAGCTGGCGGTCTACGATGATCTGCCCGAGGAATTGCGCGAGGCGGTGGAAGACGTAGTGCTTAACCGTCGTGAAGATTCCACCGAACGTCTGCTGGACCTGGCCGACAAATACAAGGGCGATGGCAGCGGCGCCAAGAAGGAAGAAGATCTGGAATGGCGGAGCTGGCCGGTAGCCAAGCGGCTGGAACACGCCCTGGTCAAGGGGATCGACGCCTATGTGGACGAAGATACCGAAGAGGCGCGCCAGGCCTTCGACAGACCGCTGGAAGTGATCGAAGGTCCGTTGATGGACGGCATGAACGTGGTCGGGGATCTGTTCGGCGACGGCAAGATGTTCCTGCCCCAGGTGGTCAAATCGGCGCGTGTTATGAAAAAGGCCGTAGCCTATCTATTCCCCTTCATTGAAGCGGAGAAGGAAGAAGGCGCCAAAGCCGATGCCAAGATCCTGATGGCTACCGTTAAAGGTGACGTGCATGACATCGGCAAGAACATCGTCGGTGTGGTACTGCAGTGTAACAACTTTGAAGTGGTCGACATGGGCGTCATGGTTCCGGCCAATGACATTATCAAGAAAGCCAAAGAAGAGAATGTGGATATCGTCGGTCTGTCCGGCCTGATTACCCCGTCACTGGACGAGATGGTGCACATGGCCAAGGAGATGGAACGTAACGGTTTCGATACGCCGTTGATGATCGGCGGTGCCACCACTTCCAAGGCGCATACCGCGGTCAAGATCGAGCAACACTATCATGCCCCGACCGTGTGGGTGAAAGATGCCTCGCGGGCCGTGGGCGTGGCGCAGAACCTGATCAGTGAACTGCATCGGGAAAAATTCGTTACCGAACTGCGCGCCGAGTACGATAAGGTTCGTGAGAACCATGCCGGTCGTCGTGCCAAGACCAACTGGATAACCCTGGAAGAGGCGCGGGCCAACAAGACCAAGATCGACTGGTCTGACTATACCCCGCCGGTTCCCGAACAGCCGGGGATCCAGGTATTCGATGACATGCCACTGGAGTTCCTGCGCCCCTACATCGACTGGACGCCGTTCTTCCACACCTGGGAGATGAAAGGCTCCTATCCCAAGATCCTGGATGACCCGGACAAGGGCTCCGAGGCGAAAAAACTGTTCGACGACGCCCAGCAGATGCTGGATCAGATCATCGAAGAGCGCTGGCTCAAAGCCAGGGCCATCGTCGGTCTATGGCCGGCCAACAGCGTTAACGATGACGATATCGAACTTTACGAGGATGATTCACGCAAGAAGGTCAAAGTGATCCTGAATCATCTGCGTCAGCAGACCCAGCGCCCGCCGGGCAAACCCAACCGTTGCCTGGCCGACTTCATCGCACCGAAAGAGACCGGCAAGAAAGATTATATCGGCGGCTTCGTGGTGACCACCGGGCTGGGTATCGATGAGCATATCGAGCGATTCGAAAAAGAGAATGATGATTATCGTTCCATCATGCTCAAGGCGCTGGCCGATCGTCTGGCAGAGGCGTTTGCCGAGCACATGCATGATCGCATGCGGCATATCAACTGGGGTTACGAGCCCAACGGCTGGACGCCGGATTACGGTCTGAAGAGCGAGAACTTCGATAATAACAAGCTGGTGCGCGAAGAGTACCAGGGGATCCGTCCGGCTCCCGGCTACCCGGCCTGTCCGGAACATACCGAGAAGCTGAAGCTGTGGGATCTGCTGGATGCCGAAACCCATACCGGTGTCAAGCTGACCGACTCCATGGCCATGTGGCCGGCGGCGGCAGTCAGCGGCTGGTACTTCAGTCATCCCGAGTCGAGCTACTTCGGGGTCGGCAAGATCAACCGCGATCAGGTCGAGGATTACGCCAAACGCAAAGGCATGTCCGTGGCCGAAGTCGAGCGCTGGCTGGGACAAAGCCTCGGCTATGACGCCGACTGAACGGGATAGACATTCCCGCCAGAGCAAAAGCCAGCGCAGCGATGCGCTGGCTTTTTTTGTTATTAACAGGAGATTATTTATATTATGACGCCCGCTATCGAAGCCGTCGAGAAGGCAAGGCTTAACTATGCAGTACATGAGTACGAGCATAATCAGGCTGCCGAATCCTATGGGCTCGAGGCCGCCGAACAGCTGGGTGTGGAGCCGGCCCGGGTGTTCAAAACCCTGCTGGTATCGCTACAGGGTGGCAGTTCGATGCTGGCTGTCGGGATTGTCCCGGTCGACAAACAGCTGGATCTGAAATCCATGGCGGCAGTGGTCGGTGTCAAAAAGGCCCGGATGGCCGAACCGCAGGAAGCGGAACGGGCGACCGGTTATGTCCTGGGAGGAATAAGCCCGCTGGGACAAAAGAAGCGCTTGTTGACTATCCTGGATGAAACGGCGATGAATTATGAGACGGTCTATGTCAGTGCCGGGCGACGAGGGCTGGAGATCGAATTGTCGCCGAGGGATCTGATTAGCCTGAGCGGGGCGCATATGACAGCAATCGCCTGCTAAAGATAAGGACTACACACTTTCACAGGTTAATTTAACTCAATGTTGACGTTTCTCAAGCAGTGGCGGGAGCAACGCATAATCAGGCGTTCGCCATATACCGACCCGGACTGGCAACGGGCCCTGTCCCGTCTGCCTCTTCTGCAACAACTCAATCAGGACGAGCTGGATCGCCTGCAAAGACTGGCGACGCTGTTTTTATATTATAAGTCGCTCGAAGGGGCGGGTGATCTGAGCGTTACGACGGAGCTGGAGCTGGTCATCGCCCTGCAAGCCTGTTTGCCGATTCTGAACCTGGGGCTCGACTGGTACGACGGCTGGGTCTCCGTGGTTATCTATCCCGCCGGATTTACGCCGGTGCATACCGAAATGGATGAATATGGTGTTGTCCATGAAGTCAGCAGCTCGCTGAGCGGTGAATCCTGGGAGCGCGGCCCGGTGGTGTTGTCAGCCGAGGACTCGCTGGGTGGAGGACTCATAGACGGACATAACCTGGTGATACATGAGTTTGCTCACAAGCTGGATATGCAGAACGGCGTGGCCAATGGCATGCCGCCTCTGCACAGGGGAATGTCCGCACCACAATGGAGCAAAGCCTTCAGTTCCGCTTATTCGGATCTGCAAAACCGCATAGCGCATGGCAAATCAGTCGCTATCGATCATTATGCGGCCACGGCACCGGCGGAGTTTTTCGCTGTATTGAGTGAGGTCTTTTTCGAGCAGCCCCGGGTGGTTCAACAAACTTACCCGTTAGTGTATCAGCAACTTGCACAGTTCTACCGGCAAGACCCCTTGAATGTTTAAATATGCCCGGCAGTAGCATATAGTGGATCATGCCCATGTCGCGTAGCAAAGAAGCCTGTCAAGATGAGCGACGATATCGATACACAATGGTTGAATAAGGAAAGCCGCACCACGCTTTCACGCCTGCTTCCAAGACTGGAGGCGGCATTTCGGGAGCAGGTGGACAGCGCCGACTGGGAAGGTTATCTCGAGCGACTGAAGCGCCATTTCCCGCGCCTGTTCGAGCGGCTGTATCGCCTGTACGGTCATAACTACGATTTCTTTTACCATCTGGAAAATATCCTCAAGTCAACCACGCATATGTGGCGGGCACGTCCGGACGAGCTGCGGGCACTGGATGCCATGCGCGAGGTCAATCGTGAATGGTATCTTTCCAATCGCATGGTCGGTGCGATGTGCTATGTGGATCTGTTCGCCGGTGATCTGCAGCAGTTGCGAGCCCGAATACCCTACCTGACCGAGCTGGGAATCACGTATCTGCATCTGATGCCATTATTCAAAATGCCCGCAGGAGATAATGACGGTGGTTATGCCATTAGCAGTTACCGGGAGGTTCACCCACCCCTGGGCAACATGGACGATCTTCAGGCCCTGGCGACCGAGTTGCGTCATCACGGCATATCGCTGGTGCTGGATTTTATATTCAACCATACCTCTGACGAGCACGAATGGGCACAGGCTGCATTGGCCGGGGATCCGGAATATCAGGCCTATTATCGTATGTATCCCGATCGTGCGTTGCCGGATGCCTATGAGCGCAGCATGGGTGAAATATTTCCCGAAGATCACCCGGGTGCATTTACCTATCGTAACCGGATAAAAAAGTGGGTCTGGACCACATTTAACAATTACCAGTGGGATCTCAATTACGAAAACCCGGTGTTGTTTACCCAGATGCTGGAGGAGATGCTGTTTCTTGCCAATCAGGGCGTGGAAATATTACGCCTGGATGCCGTCGCATTTTTATGGAAACGACTGGGAACCGATTGCCAGAATTTGCCGGAAGCTCACTGGGTGATACAGGCGTTCAACGCGATCGTCAGTATTGCGGCACCGGCGATGGTATTTAAATCCGAGGCGATCGTACATCCCGATGAAGTAAAAAAATATATTGATGTAGAAGAGTGTCCGCTTTCTTATCATCCACAACTGATGGCGCTGTTGTGGGAAGCCCTCGCCACGCGTGATACACGGGCGTTGCTGCGCGCGATGCAGGACGATTTCACTATTCCATCAGGCTGTGCCTGGGTCAATTATGTCCGCAGCCACGATGATATCGGCTGGGCGTTTTCCGATGAGGATATCATTGATTCCGGCTTCGAGCCGGCCGAGCACCGGCGTTTTCTGACCGATTTCTATACCGGGCGTTATCCTGGCAGCTTCGCCAGTGGCGCGCCGTTCCAGGAAAACAAACAGACCGGGGATGCCCGTATTTCCGGAACCTGTGCCTCGTTGTGCGGACTGGAAAAAGCGCTGGCGGAAAAAAATGAAAAGAAGATCAATCTGGCGATTCAACGGGTCCTTCTACTGCATGGCGTGATTATCATGTTGGGGGGGATCCCCTTGTTATACATCGGGGATGAGATCGGAACGTTGAATAATTACGACTATGACCAGGACAGTGCCAAGCTAGGAGATACCCGCTGGTTGCATCGCTCAGGCTTTGACTGGGAGTTGGCCGAGCAACGCCGGGATAGCGACTCGGTTACTGGAAGGATCTATCAGGGTATTCTGCGCCTGATCCAGTTGCGCCAGCAGAACCCGGCATTCAGTCATGCCGAAACCGAATTTACCGATAGTGGTAATACGCATGTACTGAGTTTCTTTCGCAATAATGGACAATACAGCGTGTTCGTGCTGGCCAATTTCAGCGAGCATGAGCAGCGCCTGGAAGCCCGGCGTTTACGCCTGCTGGGATTGCGTAAGACAATGGTCGATCTGTTCGGGGGCCATACCATAACAGCGACCCAGGAGCTGGTGATGGAACCGTACCAGTTACTGGTTTTGTCCAAGGGGGCGTGAAAAATAGTTGGCAGAGTAAAAAGTTCTAAGTTCTGAGTACTTAGGAGCGAGCTAATTGATTCTCGCAGAGGCGCAAAGCCGCTGAGAGCCAAACCCGGTGATATTTCTCGGCGTCGCAGGGAGAGATAGAAAAGGTCAGCTTGCGCGGAGCACTACGTAGCACACGAATGTCAGGTCAATTTGACAGTAGTACCTGGCCAGTGTGAAGTAAGATGCCAGGGGCCAGGATCTAGCTCCCAGCCCCCAGCCCCCTAGTATCTAGCGCCTGTTTTAACCCCAGCTGTCGTCGACGATGCTGGCGTACCAGCCGCGAGTGTAGCGGGCTTCCTTTTGCCGGAAATCGGCATCCGCATCCGCGGGACTGACACCGCCGGAGCCGTCTACCTTGTAGATGCCCTGATCCTCTGCGTAGCGATAGACCGCCGCCACTGAGATTCCGTAGTCGGGGCCGACCAGGCTGTAACAGGTATTTACATAGGAGGGTTGGGGCATGGTGGTACCATGCAGCGCGGAGACGATGGCTGCGGCACAGACCTTGCCCTGGCTGTTGGCGGCAAAACCCGATTTGGGCATGGCCCCGGCCAGTGAGGCATCGCCGATAACATGGATATCCGGATGCTGGGTGGATTCAAAGGTCCGCTGATTGACCGGGCACCAGCCGGTGTTGTCGACCAGCCCGGTGTCATGGGCAAACTTGCCGGCTTTTTGCGGCGGGATGAAGTTGACCACATTCGCGGAAAACGATTCGCCCAGCTCGTTATAGACACCCTTGCCGGCGACATCGACCCGAGTGATGCGTCCCCCGGCATCACCGCTGACCCATTCGATCATGTCACCATAAAGCTGTTCCCAGCCCTGCATGAATAACGG
>CAYOOC010000039.1:0-27866 GCA_964405505.1 uncultured Thiohalophilus sp. | reverse complement strand
GCGCAGAAACCGAGCCGTCAGGATTGGCCCAGATCGAATAGTCCGTGCCCGCTGTCAGTGTCGGCATGGTGATGGGGGTGTCACTGCTGAACGAAATGATCGTGCCATCATCCAGCTGAACCGATGTACCGGCCAGAACGGACAGGGTTTGTGCGCCGGTTTTGATGATGCAGGATTGGGTGTAGTCGGGCTTGAGTAACCTGTTCTCGCGCAAACTGCTCATCAGCACTTTTTTAACGGTGCCGCCTTGATCGGCGGGGAACAGCTCGCTGCCGTCCAGCGCTGATGCCGACGGTAAATCAGGTATCTTCTTTGCCATTACGTAACCTCTGTCTCTGGCGCGGCAAGATTTTCGCCGCTCTCAGTCGTGATTGGCTCGTTTGTGTCAGTTAATATTGCGTTCAGATGCTCTATCTCGGCGCTCTCGGATTTCGCGCTACTGTCCGCAAGCAGCCCCTCTACATTGATAACTGACGCCTCGCTGACAACCGGTGACTCCAGCAACGAAGCCAGCACGTCGAAGCTGCCGATGGCCTCTGACGGTTGCGCCGTGTCCGCGGCGACCGCCGTAAACTCGACCAAAGGATCGTCGCTGGCTCGTCCCGAATCATCGAGCGGGTAACTCAGATCGAAGGCCGGCGAGTCGCTCAATGCGGTGCTGTCGTAAAGCGCGCGACCGAGCAGTGTTTGAATGTCCTCGGAGATCAGCGCACCGTCTGATAGCCCGGCGGTGATCTGGAATGTCTGGGTATCGCTACCGTTGGCGCTGTCGCCGAATAAGGCCGAATAGTTGATAGAAACGCCCGAATCTGACGACGAATACGCATCGTCGGCCACCGTGTTCTTGCTGTCGTGTTCCACGTAAAACCGTGTGACCGCCGGGAGGCGATACAGCAGGTCCGCCTCGGCAATCCGGCGCGATATTTCAACGATCAGCACTTATCGCTCCAGCACCTTGACCTTGAAGCGATCCAGCACGGTTTCGGTGCCGTCGCTGCGCTCAATCACGATCTCACCCTGATATGTGCCCACGGCGTCATACACCTCGGACGGCAGGCGAAAGTAGACCTCGCCATCTGAGCCGCCGCTGACCTTGGTTGTGTCGGCCGTGGCCAGGATGTCGCTGTCGCCAATCTCACGAAAATCAACGCGCACACTGGTTTCGGCCGATTCGAGATCGATCGGCGACCAGCTGGAGGGATCGCCCGGTTCGCCGGTGTTGCTGTCTCGTAATGTCAGGTTGATCTCGGGGTAGGAGTCCCCGACACGAATGCGCACTGTGTCCATTTACGCCACCCCTGTGAGCTTGCCGCCGGCATACACGGCGCCGCCATAGCCTTTGTAGGCGCGCAGCTTGGCCCGGCTTTTGTCGTCTGAGAATCGCTGGCGATGGAACTGGGCGTGCTCCGGCGCGCTCCACGGCTTGCCGGGCATCATCATCAGCCGGTATTTGGCGCCGGCGGCGATCCCTTCGTACCACTGATCGAAAATGTCATCATCGACCTCGGCCGTCGCTTCGGTCGGCAATACGGCCGCCTGCAGCTTGAGGATTTCGGTCAACAACTCGGTGAGCAGCGGCCAGGGCCGGATTACGCTGGCACTGATAGCGATCAGCGCCTGCAAGTTAGGTCCGGTATCCGCCCGCCATTCAGGCGCATGTTCGTCCATCCAGATCGCTGTTTTGACCGGTAGCGGCACGTTATCGAGCCAGGCTTTATGGATACCGATCACCTTGAGATCAGACTGATCGGGCGTGATCTCGACCTCCGACTCATTGGCCCCGACTGCCACCGGGTACACATCAACCCGCCAGGCATGCGAATCCCGGCAAAACTCGGTCAGCGCGCTCCTGATAGCCTGCGTCGCCACCGGGCGCGGGACCGCCGGCAGCTCCAGCAGAATGTCCGTCATAAAGTCCTGGATAGTCGCCATTTAGCCCTCTGCCTGTCGGTCGGGATGCGGGGATAGCCGGGAGTCAATCTTCGACTTGATGCCCAGCGAGTTATAGAACGCCTGCTCGTACCGTTGGGAACGCTGCTCATTGATGGCCCCGGTCTCTTGCGAGTACGCCAGAGACAGCACCCACTGGGTCAGTGGGCCCTTGTAAATGTCATCCACGGGCAAAACGTCGTCATTGGTTTCGATAACCGCTGGCTTGGCCGCGTACTGCGCTTCCACATAGACATCCTTGCTATCCGTGACCGGCGGCGTCACGTAAAACTCGCGCGGCACCTTCTCGTCATAGGCGTAGTGCTCGACGTAATCCTTGGCCGTGCGCTTGTGCCAGGTCCGGTCCAGCGTATCCATGTCCTCGCGGTCGATGGGCGTGACGGTATAACCGGGCGTCGCGCCATCGCTGCCCAGGTTGCGCGGAATATCCAACAGCTTGAGCGCGTCAGTCGGAATTGACTGCAGCGTGCCCGGTGACAGCTTGTGTTTGTCCGTGGTGGCCGTCGTATCCGGGCGCACCCCGATCAGCTGTAACAGAGCGTCGTACACGTACCCCCTCAGTACAGAATCGCTCCAGCGGTAGTTGTCGCTGTCCTCGTCCATGAGGGTGCCGCGCACGCTGTTGATAACGTCTGACGCCTTCACGGCTTACGCAGCAGGCTTGGCAGTAAAATTGAACCGCGGCATGTCGCGCAGCACCATTTCGCCGTTTTCGCCATCGACGTGGCGCGACTCGATACAGCCTTCCTCCAGGAACTTGATCACCCGCTCCGGGACAGTCACTTCCTGATCGCGCTTGATGCGCCAGTTGTGGCCGTTGATCTGAATTTTCACGTCATCCGAGCCGCCGGGGGCTTCGGAGCGGAAAATCTTGAGCCGGAATTTCTTGTCCTTGGCGCCGCGATAATCCGCGCCACGGCGAGCGGCATCGCGCTGCCTGGCCAGCACATCGTCGGTCGGCGGTTTGCGTACATCCGGATCCTCGTCCATATCCGGCGTGTCCGGGTCGGTAATATCGGCCGTGTTCTGGGTGTAGGATTCTTCCTGCATTTCCAGAAGCAGATCGATCATGTCTTTCTTTTTCGTGCCGTTTTCAAATTCCGCATCGAACTCGTCGCTGGCGAGCGCCACCAGTTCATCGGCTTTCATTGCGGTCAGGCTGTCACGTGAGTGCTTGGCCATGGGTCACCTTCTTGGTTATGTGTTAGTAGGGCCGGTCAGTAATCAGATTTCTGCCGGGTCGCCGGCGCTGACGGTCTCTGCATTGGTGCGCGGCTTGGACGTGTAGTACGAGCCGGCTTCGCTTCCGTCAGCGTTGTGGGTGTGGTTGTTGATCACGGACGCCATTTCGTCGTACATCGCCTTGACGGCGCGGCGCGTCTTGGGGTCGTTGATGTCGTTGATCATGCTGTCGATCTTGGAACTCATAATCCTGTCCTCATGTTGTCAGGCACAAAAAAGGGGCGCCGAAGCACCCCTTTATTTGGCTTTGTTTGCTACCGGTTAAGTGGTAGTGGTCAGGTCCGCCGGATCCACGGTTGCGGCATAGTCGGTGTCAGTAACACCGTCATCCGAATCCAGCTTGGCGGTCAGCGCCTTGAACTGCGTATGCAGTTCGGTGATGTCGGTCAGCAGCGAATCCATTGCCTCGCGGATCCGTTCCTGATGCGTGTTTTCATCAATATCAGCCATCGGTCTTACCTCTATTGTCTTTGTTCATAAAAAAAGGGCGCCGAAGCGCCCTTTAATTGCTCACTGATCTACCGATTAGTCCGGATCAGCAGTCGCAGCCACCTCAGCCCGGGCCATCCACAGATCGTTCAGGATGACGGCGGTCTGCATGGACTTCCAACCGGCATGCCCGCGCTGGGCCAGCGGATCGGAGTCAGACGGCTTGGGATTGACGATCATCGGCTTGATCGCGTTTTTGCCCTTGAGCGGCACGATGCCGTAGGCATTGGCGCCGATATACAGGGCCGGGTACACGTCAGCGTTAGTGCCCTCGTTGCTCAGCATATCCTCACCAGAGCCATCGAATGCGCCGCCATCGTCCTCCCACGCCTCGAACACGGTGGAATAGACATACCGCACATCCTCGACCTTACCGATCTCGGATTCATACGGGCTCATGGAGCCGTATTCCTCGACCGGGACAAAGCCGGGCATGTTGCGGATGTCGGATTCCAGATCCGAGTGCACCAGGCAAACGTAAGACGGCGCCACAGCAGCGGTGCCAAACGCCGGCGTGCTCTTGACCACCTTGGTGATCTTGCGCGCATTCTGGCGCTTGAGGGCCCGGGTGATCTTGCGCTGCAGGCCACGGGTGATCGGCGTATTCACGTCGCCACGCGCGGAGCCATTGGCATAGAACACGTTGGTCCCGGCCTTGATGACACCGAAACGCGCGGTCTCGATCATTTCGGCTGCCTGTTCGCCCAGGATTTCCACAGCTTCCTGCAGAACAGGATCCTCGTGGGTATCCAGGACCACATCGGTCAGCTGAATGCGATCACCGTACTGCGTCAGGGTTGCCGACACGTCGGTTTTGGTCATCTTCTTGGCCGTCGGCGTGACGCCTTCGGTCAATGCGTTGGGGGTCGGGTCCAGGGCTTCATAGCGCCGGAACTTGACCTGGGTTGAGTTACGCTGCGGGACCGGTTTGGCCTGGCCGAATTTCTCAATAATGAGATACGGCGTGCCACGTTCCAGCAGATCCTTGGCCGCATAAGCGGCGGTACGCGGGGAAATATCCCCATACTCTGTTGCTGCCATGATGGTTTACCTCATGTTGACGTTGGACTAGTTGCTAATCGCCTCGTCCCATGCCCCGTCAAAATCATCCTCCGATGGTTGTCCGCGCGGGACGTGAGCCCTGCCGGACTTCACGACCTGCGCATCATCGGCCTGTTGTTTTCGACGTTGGCGTATGGCCTCGGCTTTCGAGTCCCCGTCGTTGTCTTTTGTGTCAGGTTTGCCGCTGCGCTGTTGTGTTTTTATGCCGCGCGCGGTTTTGTAGTCATTGAGCAGTTCGATCACGTCTTGCGTGTCGCCATCCTCCATGACCGCTTTTGCGATGTTTTGGCGATACGGTGGCAATTCGCCGATCCACGCTTCCAGGTCCGGGCTGCTGGACACCTCATAGACATCGGGGTGTGCCTCCAGTACGGCCTTCTCGTGTGCTTCGGCGCGCTCTTGCTCGGTGCGCTGGGCTTCGGCCTCGACCTGGCTAAACATGGGCTTGAACTTTTCCTCCACCCGCTGTTCGGCCTGTGAGACTGCCTGCGACACCAGTTGCTGCAACGGCGCTTTCAGATCAGGGTATTCCTCGAAAAACTCACTCAATGCCGCATTGGCCGCGTCCATCGCCTCGCTGTCACCAGCCTGCTGCCCGGCATCATCGCCGGACTCGCCGCCGCCGGGTTTACCGGTTTTGGCGTCTGCCAGTTCCTGTTTCAGCTGCTCGTTTTCGCGGGCAACGGCACTGAGACGTCCTTCCCATGACTTGGTTTTCTGTTCCAGCTGCTCAAAGCGTGCCTTCCAGTCCACCTCGTCCTGATCACCCTGATCATTGGCTTGTTCGCCGCCGCTCTGTTCAACCGCTTCGCCGTCCCCGGGCTCATCCCCGGCTTGTGCGTCGCCCTGATCATCGTCGGCGCCGTCCTTACCCTGATCAGCTTTTGGCGTGTCGTCACCTTCCTGCCAGGCGCTATCCTCGTCGTTCTCATCACCGCTGTTCTGGTCAGATTCCTCACCAGGGCCGTCACCGGTATCCTGTTGATCCTCGCCATCCCATGCGGCGTCAAACGCCTCGTCGTCGGTCAACTGCACGTCATCCTGCTGATCTTGCTCGCCGCTTTTCTTTGCCATGTATCACCTCGCTGCGGGCAAATACTCGCGGCCTGCCGGTCCCTTTGCGCACGTGGCCGCCATCCGGCGGGCGCGCACAAAAAAACCGGCTCATGGCCGGTTTCAATGTATCCGCGTGTTGTGGTTGTGCCGGTATCCGTTGCCGGGCCGGCGGTTAAAAAATCTCAGTAGCGGTTCGCTACCTGTCGTTCAATCTGTTGGTCATTGCGCAGACCCTGGATCACGTAACGTATCTCGCGAATCGCGGCATGACTGGCGGCCTTGCGCTCTGCAGGCTCGTCGATCGACTGCTCCTTGAGTACGTCGATGCGCGCCTCCAGCAACTGAATCATCGCGTCCTGCCCGGGTTGACCCCGGAAAGCCTGCGCCTGTTTCAGCCGCTCTTTGTAAACGTCGTCATAGTTCATTGCGGCGGGCCACCCTGCTGCTGTGCGGCGGCCTGCGCCTGCATCTGGGCTTGCATGGCCTGCTCCTGCTCCTGCTTGGCTTCTTCCTCGGTCTTAATGATGTCCTCACCCAGCTCCATGTCGCGCGCATACCGGACTGTCAGGTCACGCCATTTCACCCAGGGCGCCTGAAACTCATTCATCGTGGCCTGGCTGAACTGGAGCATCTGCTGAGTGCGCACCTCGCGCGAGACCAGCGAGGTACTGCCGGTGGCGATCACCTCAAAGTCCCCTTTAATGCTTTCGTCCTCGCCAAACTGCATATTCCAGTGGTACATCGCGCTGATAAACGATTTGGTCACCTTGTCGTAATTGCGGATGGCCTCTTTCATCATAATGTTGGCCGCGCCCATCAGCATACTGAGGCCCGAGGCGGTATTGCCGGCGCCGCCCTTGTCGGCATCGCCGTGCATGTACGAGGGAATCAGGCTCACCTCATCCATTTGCAGTTTCTGGTGCTCGGCCAGCTGCATGATCTCCTTGATGCGGCTCTCGACCTCGACGGATCGTACCGCCGGGTGTCGTGCCTCATCGCCTTTACCGCGGCGGAACCAGACCCGGAACGGGCCGGGACCGTCGCCAGGGCTCTCGTTGGGGTCCAGCAGGTCTAGGTTGACCTCAAACTGCGGCCCGGCTGTCGCGCCGGCGTTATCCAGCCCGGCCCGGATCAGCGCGTTGTAGTTGCTGCTCGGATCGCGGATCGACCAGGGTACAGACAGACCGAACACGCTGGTCTCGTCCTTCTCGAAGTAGTACAGGTGATAAGGGCGCACATCCGCCTCAGACGGGTTCAGCTTCGCCCTGATCACATAGTCGCCCAGCAACCAGATATGCGCCTCGAAGTCCATATCCTGCTGTTCCTCGGGGATTTTACAGCCGCAATCGGCCAGCTCCTTGCCGCTCAGCGTGCCCCAGCGCTCCAGGACCACGTACTTTTTGCGCTTGATGTCGGTCGAGTCCTTCTTGCCATTCAGCTCGCGCAGATCGCTTTCCCACTGCAGGTAATCCGAATCCCCGTCCGGATAGGCGCGCAGGTACTCGTTGATGACCTGCCGATCGAATCCACGTGATGCTAACTGGCGTACCTTGTGGCGCGGCATCACATGACGCTGCCAGATATAGTCGCAGTCCTCGATCTCGGTGGCCGACAGGTCCGGGTAGAAGTCCCAGATACTGACTGACTCGAAGTACGGGACGCGCTGCTCCTGTTCCTCGATGACATGCAGCTCGGCCCCCTTATCAACAATCTGGCGCGTCCAGCGTTTGCGTACCTGCTTATCGACCATCGGCCCCTTGAGGATGCCGGTGCCGTACAGGTGACCGTTATGCACCACCCGCCCGGCGGTATTGACGTACCGGTTCTCCTCGGTCAGCTGGTCCTCGATCGCCTCGCTCATGCGCTCACAGCGGCGCTCGGCCAGGTCCTTGATCATTTCATCCAGGACTTCATCGTCCGGCTGCTCGCCCATCTGCTGCATCACGATCTGCGATAACCGCTGTTTCTCGGCGGTCGAGACCTCCGGGATCGGCGTGGATTTGATCTCCCAGTTCTTGGCGCTGCCGGCCGGGAACAGCATGTCCATCATCCGGGCGTCCATGGTGCGCACCTTGACCCGGGTCGCTTTGATGTTCGAGCGCGACTTGTCTTTCTGGATGGCCTGTTCGACCTCCGGATCGTACTGTCCCATGTACTGGCGCAGATCGCGCAGCCAGCTCTGTTCGTAATACCAGCGCTCAGCCGCTACGTCGTCGAACTCGCCGCGCAACGTGATGCCCAGGTTGTCGTCCGGTAGCTCCGGTCGATCCTCAGCGGTGTCTTTGAACGCCTTGTATTTCATTTATAGACCACTGCCTTCTGTTGTTGGCCGGGGAACTTGGCCCCGATGGTTTTGTCTCGTCCCTCGCCGGCCGCCTCCATGCACAAATATTGGCAGGCGTCGTGCGGATGCGAGTAGCTGTTTTTGTCGGGCTTGTCCGTATACCGTGCCTCCCCGGCCAGCTGCATGCGCCGGTAGTGATAGCCGCCAGTGAATCCGCGCCGCAATGTGCGGCAACTGGGATCCAGCAGGAAGCCAGGCTGTCCGGAGACCATTTTGTTCAGGAATCCGGATACCGCCTCGCGACGCGGAATAAAATCGTTTGTTCTGGCCGGGACGGGATTGAGCCCGGCCTTTGCCAGAATGTCGAAACACGTGCTCATGTCTGTGTCCGAGCGGCCCGTGCCTGACGGGTCAACCGGGCTCAGTATCTCGGCGCCGTGGTAATGGTTCGCCAAAGTCGGCAGCACAATGTCATGGGCAAACTGCTTGACGCCGATGTTGTCGCCGATAATCTCCCGCAGGATGCGCAACTGCCCCTGACGCGAGACCTGGCCGATGATGGCGGCCGGCGTGAGTCCGAAGTCCCAGCCGATCAGCAGCGGCAACCCGCCGTAATACTCCAGCGGCTCCGGTGACAAATGCACCCGATCCGAGTATTCGGGATAGACCGGTTTGCCCGTGGTGACCGTGCCGTACTCATTCGCCAGGTTGACCGCGATCCAGTCATCCGATTTGCCGGCCATCCCCTCGACGTAATAGCCATCGGGCAGATTGGCCAGATTCTCGGCATCATCATTGGCAATCCAGATTGCGCTGCCATCGTGTCGAGAGCCGGCGCGAATCACGCCGCCGGGCTGGATAAAGAACTTCCAGCCCTTGGGCTGGGCCTCCTCGGCCAGGTTGTAGAGCCAGTGGTCCTCGTCCGGTGCATTGCTGTCGCCGATCATCCCGTGCCAGGTTGGTCCGCCGTCCATCTTTGACGGGTAGCGGCCATGGCGCAGGTCGCACATATCGACCACGGCTTTGTCCAGCTCCTTGACCTCATTGAGCCAGAAGCCGGTGGCCTGAGCACCGCGCAGCTTGCGCACATGCTCCGGTCGCTCCATGGCGAGGAATATCAACTCCGCCTGAACCCGGGTGCCGTCACCCAGATCGAAATCAATGTAATGCGTCGGCGCGTCTCGCCCGCCGTCCTTGAACCGGCCCAGCTCGCCAAACAGGCCCATCCAGTCCTTGATCGTGGTACCGGACAGGTCCGTGTACGTGTTTCGCACCGCGTACCAGCGCGACTTGCGGGTGCCATGGGCATCCGGCGCTTGCTCGATCATCTGCGTCAGGATGCGCTGGCAGCTCTGGTATGTTTTCCCGCTACCCAGGGGGCCGATTATGAAACTGACCCGATCCCGACAACGGTGGTACGCCGCCAGGGTCTCGCCCGGCGGTTTAATGCGTATCTCGAAGTCCATGAGGCGTCAGTCGAGCTCGACTTGCACGCCCATAATCCGCCGGCCCTCGGCTTTTTTGTGAGTAACCAGGCCGGCCCAGCGCCCGACACTGCGTAGCTCGCGCCAGTGGTGCGGCTTCATCGTGATGCGCCCGGGCAAACACCCGTTGCGCTCCACGTACACAGCAAAATGCTGCAGGAGCCGGTGCATCAGGTTCGTGGCCTCGCTGGAAGCATCGCCCTTGGTACGCTGCACGCGCTCCAGACCGTCACGCACCCGGGCAATCAGCTGCTCCTTCTCGCCGGGCAGATCACCGAAAAACGGTTGCCGGCGGATATGGTTGGCGGCGATCTCTTTGTTCACTATTCCTCGCCTTCGTCAGTCGATTGCCCCTCACCGGTGAAGTCTTTGACCACCAGCAGCGGGCGTTTCTGTTTGTTGTCCGCCAGGTACATGCCCAGCGTTTTCGCCAGCTTGTCCAGCGAATCGGGCTTAGACCAGAGGCGCACCTTCTTGGTGTAGCCGATGAACTGCTTATCCTTGCCCGTGCCCTCGTACTCCTCAAACACGTCCACCCCGGCCACGGCCAGGGCAATGCTATCGGGCCACTCACCCGGCGGCAGCAGTGTGCCGTCCTCGCTGTTGAACAGTTGACGGGCATCACTGAAACCCAGCTGAGCCAGCTCCTGGATGACGCGCTCCTGGCTGACATCGCACTTCTCGCCGAGGCGGTCGGCGCAGTCGGCCAGATACCGCTTGGCGCGCTCACTGTTTACCAGCCGCGCACCTTGCTGGCGCGCCGTGGCATCAGTGACCTTCGGGCGAATTTCTTTGTAGCAACGCCAGGCCACGCCCTGGAACGGCTCGCCGCCGCCTCGGTACAGGTCGATAATGCGACGCTCCTCGTCGTTCAGGTCGCGCGCTGCTTTGCGAGCCGAAATCACCTGCTTGTCCCAGGCCGTTTTCTTGGTCTTGCGCTTCTTTTTGCCCGCGCCGGGGCTCTTGGTGCTTAAAACCTTCTTCTTGCTCAGTACCTTCTTTTTCGCAGCCATAGCTCAATCCTTGGTCAGGATCAGGATATGACGCGCAAACTCCAGGTCGCGGGTAAACGAGCTGTGGCAATGGTTTTCCTGCCAGAAGAACACCGCATTGAATAGCCGGTATCCCAGCCGCCAGCCGCGTTTCTGCCGGCGGATGTAACAGCGGGCCGAGACGGTCATATCGTGGTGGCCGGCCAGCGCAATACAGTTGACCCCCTGGGACAGCCAGGCCGCGATGCGGGTCAGGTAGCGGCCAAACGACACACCACGAGCCTTCGCGCTCAGCGCCAGACGGGTCAAAATGCGAATCATTCCTATCTCCAGACGTAAAAAAACCCGCGCGAGGCGGGTTTAACATTCAGACAACTTGGGGTTTTAATGAATGTAGCGTAAAAGTGTACGTATATCAACCACTTACAATTTAATTCCCCAAAAATCCCTACATATGCACTCTGTATGCCCTGCTTGCGTACTCTATATATATAAGGAGTAACCCTGTAATACCCGTAAAATAAATGACGGTGAAATTATTTGTGTGCCTCGCGGCTTTTACTCAAGTTTAAGCGTCGGCCAACCACGGGTTACCGTTTCCGCGCGTCAGTCGATACAGCCTGTTCATGTTTCGGACTAGCCATTTGCACCGGAATGAGTCCGGGTCTCTCTGGCTTTCGATAATCAACTGCCCCAGCATGGCCCACCCTTTCCTGTCAGCTTGTCGCCAGCGCTTATTCATTCGTCACCTCACCATCAAGATCAACGCGCCGCACGTTATTTGAATAAATCTCTGTGTCGTGCATTAGCTCAACAGGAACCCCTCCGTATTTAAGAATCGTGCCTTTGGGGAGCACCTGCTTTGCGTGACGCTTATCTTCATCAGAGCAATTACACCCTGCCCGGAATATCGCCCAAACAAAAAACATATAAGCTAACATCAGCACTATCCATATAAATTCCATCAGCCTGCCTCCTCTCTACCCTTTAACCAGTGAACCCGGAACCCTTTGACCCAGGCCCAGGTGTAGAAAAAGCAGAGGATGAATATCCCCCACTGCTCCGCGCTCCAGGCGCTGTAGAACCAAAAGGGCTGCCCGATGAGCCCCAGTAGACAGGCGTACCGCCGCCAGCTTTCGCGGTGGTCCTGGCTCAGCCAGATGGCGGTGACGCCCGTCAGTGCAATGGCGATTTGCTCCACAGGGATCTCGCTCACGCAAAGCGCTCAATACTATCCATTAGATCCTCAATTTCCGTGATCTGCTGCTGAATAGCACTGGACACGCTCACCAGGTGAGGGCCCCTACATTCCGGGACTGGATTATCCTGTGCCTCACCGCACGTTTGCGAATTACTGCCAAGCAGTTCCTCCTGGAGCCGCCGCAACCGAATTACGATATTGACCATCCGGTTCAGGCTCCCCGTTTGCATGTTAATGAGACTGTCGATTTCCTTTTCCTGGCTTTTCTCAACTTCGCTCATGATATTCCTCCTGCTTTATGTATTTACGTGCCTTTCTGTTAAATCCGTGAGTACCCGTCCTCGAACGCCTTTGTTGGCGACCAGGACTGATGCCCTCCCTCGTACAGCACAAAGTAACCCAGGTCGCCCTCACTGCCATGGAACAGCTGATTCCATCCGGGGTTCGTCTTGAACGGCCCGTACCCCTCGTCCACCGGAGCGATGGTTGCCGACCCGTCTTCGTGAATCTCGACGCCGGCGATTTTCAGCGCCCAGACCTCTTTGTGGCACTTGTAGCGCGGCAGTTCTTGCGTATCTTCATTCATCGGTCTTGCCTCTCTCGTTGTGGAAAAATCAGAGTTTGCGGTACGGAATCCCGGCCGCCTTGCAAAGTTCCTCGGTGTTATTTTCGATATACTCCTGAAACTCATAGCGGGATGCCTCGTTATCTATCCCCCAATCCTGTACCTCGCCGGAATCCGCCTCATCGGCCTCCAGATGCACCACTTCCGTTTGCGACGAGCGCGCGGCCAGGCAGGACAACACAATCCCCGCCACCCCGAGGACCACGGCCATGGCAAAGTTCATCCAGATCAACGGCTCCCCGCGCTCCAGCAACAGGTGAATATTGATGGCCACCAGCAGGTAACAGGCCGTGGCGGCGATGATGTACAGGCCGCTGGCAAAATCGTTCTTACCCATCCAGCACCCCCTTATCCCGCAGCCGGTCCAATAGGCACCTGTCCACCCAGTCCAGCACCTCGTACAGGTGGGTTTGCGTCTCCTTGCGCAGCTCCAGCCAGGTGCGGTTGTTCAGGGTCTGGCGCTTGAGCCCGAGCAGGTACGCCAGCTGGGCCACCGGCATGCGCCGGCCTCGACCCAGATCCTCCCGGGCCGCTCCCATCATGGCGACCGCGAAGTTCTGCATCTGGGTGTGCGTCTTGCGCCGGCTTACCTGCGGGCACCGCTTTTGCAGCTCCGGCACCAGCTCTCTAGCAATCTCGTCCGGATGCGTGGCCTGGCTGTCCCCGTACACGAATCGGTACAGGGCCCCGTAGTGCCATGGGCGGATCGCGGCCAGTGTCCCGCTGATGGTCAAAGCCCAGTCCTGCAACTCCTGCATCGGGATGTCCCCGGCGACCTTCTGCAGCTTGCCGATATGATCCCGCACCCCGTCCTTGGTCAGCACCTCATCCGCCCAGGCCAATGCTGCCGACGGTGCCGAGAACCGAACCGGCGGCCCCTCGTCCTGTATCGTCATCAGTGACATTGACCGTCCTCCCGCAGCCCCAGTGCCTGCGCGACAGTCTCCAGGGTGTCGGGATCGATCTCGTCGTCCTCCGTCACGTTGATCGGCAGCACCAGATCCACGTCCCGGGCGCAGAGCGCGTGCCGGCCGGGCTGCAGGTACACTCCACCACGGGAGCGCAGATGCCGACGCCACCGCCGGCGCAACCAGCTGCCGGGCTTGTCCTCCGGGAGTCGGCAGTCAATCACCGTGCCCCCGCGATTGCGAAGGAATGCGGCCTGCTCCGGCGTGGACACGTCATAGATCGCCACCCCGGCCAGCTCCTGCATTTCCGGTGCAGCCTGCGTGATCTTGATGGCCCGCGCGGCCTGCGACAGATCCGGACGCTTGAACTGGCGCAGCCACCATTGCCGATAGCGACGCTGCAACTCCCAGGGACTGCAACCCATATCCCCGGCCGGGCCTGCCACTTCCTGCGAGTCGATACCCTCCGGGGCAATCCCGAATCCGGACGAGACCGCCGATAATACCGGCCAGTCAAACGCATACATGCCGAACATGTGCTGATCGACCAGATATTCCATGATCGACTGCCCGCCACCTCCGGACAGGCCGACCAGTCTCAGCGGCGCCTTCTCTTTTTTCACGGTTTTGTTGCTCATCCTGCCCCCTGCGGTTGTTGTAATTGCCCTCTCACGACGCAGCAGAAGCCATCCAGCTGCAACGTCATGGTGTACTCATAGCGGCAATACCAGCTGCTCCCGACCTCGGCCACAAACAACATCGGGATCACGAACTGCCATGGTTTGCGCGACTGGCGGTAGGCCAGGGCCGGCAGCTTGCCGGCCACATCTGCCTGGATGCAGGCTTGCTCCCACCACGCTTGCAGCGCCAGCTTTTCGCATCGCTTCACCTCCAGCGCGAACGGGACACCATCGAGATCGTGTCCGCCGTCGCGGGTCTGTGAGAGTCGGCGCGTTACATCGTTACCCAGACGCTCGCTCAACAAGCGCGCCAGCTCGCGTTCCGACGCCGCGCCTTTTGTCCGTTGTGATTTTCCCATTGCCTGCTATCCCCTCTATCAAAAAATGTTGCCGCCCGGCCCGTGCTTGCCTTCACGGTTGTCCTGTCCGCGACCGTTTCGACAGGACAGCCAGGCGGCGAACCTCACACAATCCCGATCGGTTTGCCGGGATCAAATTCTGGATCCAGATTCCAATGCCGACACCCAACCCCTTTTTTCCACTGCTTCCCCTGACTACAGTTATACGATGCCGTCAGCGGCGCTCGGTGCCGACACGCCGCGCACCGATGCGACCACTTGATCTTGCTGCACTCCTCCGCCTCGGCGATCTTCTCCGGCGTGGAGCGGTAATACATTTCCCGGCCTTCCTCCATGCGTCCCCCTGTCACACATATTTTTGTGATATGCGGTTGAGCACCTTGTTCTGGTTTGCGCTCAACTCGTAATCATCGTCTTTATCGGCCAGTGACTGGATAAAATCGTACTCCCAGTCCGTCAGCGGCTCAGGATCGTCCAGCGCGTCGATGATGAATTTTTGTTGTAGTCGGTTCATAACGCTTCCTCCAGAATCGGTGCGCCATTGGCGCGAAAGACAGCCTCCGCGAAACCCATCGGCGTCGCGCTCCTGATATTGCCTCGATCCGGACCTGGCGGGCATTTATGGATCCTGTCGTCTGGCTCGCCAAGCGCCTCGGCCTTGTATTGCTCAGGCATAACGAACCCCCCCCCAACCCAAAGGCAGGTTTTCTTGGTGTAGTTATCGTCCGGGCAGTACCCCGTGAAGTGGTGCGGACTGAACCTGTAGTCCGATTTGCGCCAGTGACTCGAAATATTGCTGACCGGGTTTTCGATCAAGTACGGCGCATCCGCCCACTCACAAAACTCGGCAGCAGTCGCAAACATCGAGACACTTGACGCCAGCCTGCGCAGCCCCTTCCCCTTGAACCAACGCGAACCGCTGACAGCCAGGTGATCGCACGGCGGAAAGGCAGAGACAAACGCAATGCGATGGCGATCAACTGGCGGAAGCCAGGGCCGAGACAAATCGGCATGCACCTTATGCAACCGTCCTTCTGTTGTGATTCCGTCGTTGTCATACGCTGGCGGGTGCTGGACATCAACAATCCAGCACTCATACCCGGCCTCAAGCCATGGCTGAATCATCTTGCCGGTCAAATCAAAAAGGCTTATTACGGTATCCCTCATAACCTCACCCCGCCTTTAACTGTTGCTCTGCCCGCCACAAATCCCAGACGTTGTAGCCGAGCAAACGTGATACCTCATCCAGAAGATCGGCCTGCTTGTCGAACCGGGCCTCCCATTCGCGCACGCTCATCGCGCCATCGATTCCGTACTGCCCGGTATGGAAAACCCGGTGCAACGGAATCACTAACCAATCCGATGTCTTTTGACTGGTCCCGCGCATCACGCCGCGATCGATCATGCTGCCGCCGTGGCAATGATGCAGCGTGATTTCCGGCGAATCACAGATCATGCACCGCAACTGGCCCACGTTATCCCAGTGCTCCCTGACTGTTTTTGGATAATTCATGCCAGATCGTTCTCCCGCAGGTAGTCGAGAAACGGCGCCTGCACGAATGACTTGTAACGCTGTGCCGCCTCCTCGTTGTGATCCAGCTCGCGCCGGCTTCGTATCCGGCACACCCGGTAAATAAACATCTTGGCCGTGTCCTTATCCCAAGGCACATTCGCGCCATGATGCTCATTTAGAAACCGCACGAAATTCGCGTCGTTACACAGGGCGCCCGCATGGCGGGACAAAACGCCGCCCTTCATACCCTCCTCCATGGCCTGGCGCCGCTGCTGGTTGACCGGGGTCTCGTCATCCTGCACCTCGATCATCATCACGATGTACCGCGTTCCCTGCTTTGTCTTGGTGGCGCGATCCTTGCCCCGGAACACGGCCAGCGAATCCGGATCTGGCATACGCAGTTTGATGTAGGGACCACCGGCAGCAGACTCTCCGTAGTCGGCCAACTGCGCTTCCTCATGCAGCGCCAGGTAAGGGGCGATCTGCTCGATGTTCTCCAACACTTTTTCTGCACTCATAACTGGTTACCACTCGCAACACCAACCCAACCAGTTGAGCGTTTCTTTATATTCTTACATGTTTCCATGATCTTCCCTTTTTTATACCAGCAATAGTTTGTTCAGAAACCTTAAAATCTTCTGCTATGTCTACCGACCTATCACCACAAAGCAGCCTTTGTTTTATAAATTTAACTTGATTCTCGTTTAATTTTCCTCCTATCCCGGACCTGGCTATAGAACGGGCGCTCAGATCATATTTATTCGTTTCTTCTATCGATTTATTTCTCGCAATCCACTGGCTTCTTTCGAACACCAAATCAACCCCATAACCATCAAAGTCAGACGGGGAAAGAGAAACTGTGGTCGGCGTAAAATCGACTAAAAAATAAGCCACCCTTTTAATATCAAGAGCAACAAAAGCTACAATATCGCACTCTGTGTTTTTTAGTCTCGCATCACCATTCTTCCCTCTAATTCGTGCCGAATAACTATAACCAATGCGCGACTTTCTGCCTTGGCAATTTAGTTCCCTCGGTTTTAAGGTTGCTTTAACCTGAACACGATAAAGTTTTTCATTTGAATCAAGAACAATGTCATACACTAATCCTTGGTCGGATAAATATGCCTCATATCCATTCATCAGCAAGTCGGCGCATACCAAGTGCTCACCTGCTTTGCCTATTTGTAACGCATTTTTCATTTTCTCAATCCTGCCTGTATAGCGCCTTGCGACAACATCACACAACCTCCCGAAACACATCGCGCAACGCCCTGGCATACGGCTGCCTTGGCGCTCGCGGGTTGTATTTGTTTTCCATGACAAACTGCTTGAACACGTTACACGCAAGGAATTGATCCGCACACTTGCGGCGATGCTCGCACTGAATACACGGATCACCGGCCTCTCGCGCGCTGGTCAACACACTCGTCATCATCCGATCCTTAATCCGCCGCAATATCTGCTCTATACGTTGACGACTGATCTCGGCCGCGCGCGCCACATCCGATGCACGACGCCCCTCGACCAGCACCTGGTACGCGGCAACCCGGTTGTATTCGCTCAGATCGCCCGCATACTGCTCAAACTCGTCCTCAAGCATGATTCCGCGATACCCTGTCCCGATCATGCTTCGCAGTTCTTTTTTGTTCATGACTCCCCCAGTTCATCCAGTATCTGTGCGCTGGCTTTGACCGCCTTATCGCACATCGCCACATCGAACCAGCCGACATGACACTGCGACTGCTCGACCCCCAGTTTTTCCGCCAGCAACTTGTAGGCGTCCTTGCGCTTTACGTCGTGCTGCGTCCACACGCGATTAAATACCTGCTTAACCGCTTTGCGTGCCTCGCGCTCCTCGGCATTCGCCAGCGTGCCCAGCGGAATATTCGTAAACGGGTGCATCCCGACCCGCGCCTCACATTCCAGACACATATACAGCCACGGCCAGTCGCCGTAACAACGGCCATAAATCACGTCGTTTTTCACAATCCGCACCTCGCTGCCGCAATGCCGGCACTCCAGCGGTGGCGGCATAAAATCCTTTACCCGTGATGTCGCCCGTCGCGACGGGTTCCATGGTGTAATTTTTTTCACTCCAGCCTCCGTTATTTTTGTTTGGGTGCCGGCCCTGGATAGGCAGGAGTCGCCCAATCCGTTCGCCGGCTGCATGTCGCCCCCTTCTCGAACAACACGCCTGTCCGGATTACTGCGAAACCAGGCCCCCGATCCGAACTTCGGTGTCCCTGGCACGATGACTAGCATCGTGGCGAAAATTCTGCGCATCGACGCGGGCGCTCCAGCTCTTTGCCCGCATCGAATAACCTGCATCCATCGAGCGTTACGTTCTTGGTTCGCTCGTCAAACTTCGTTTTTCGATACACCTTCCCCGAATTGCCGCAGTCCTTGCAGCGGATCCGATCATCAAAATCCGTCCCCTGCCCGTTCAGTTGCGTGACACGCGCCGCCATCGGCTGCGCCTCGTCAACGAACTGCGCCAGATCCGGGTATTGCTCGCGGTTTTGTTCCCGCGACTGCTCCCGCTTCTCACGCTCGCGCTGGCGTATCGCGTCCAGTCGCTGCGTTGGATCAGCCTGTGCTGCCAAAGCCGCCTTCTCCGCGTTCGGTGTCGTCCAGGCTGCCGGTTTCGCGCAAAACAATCGGCGGCAGTTTCTCGATCACCAGCTGCGCGATACGGTCCTTGGGATAAATATTGAAATCCTCGCCGCCGAGGTTGATTAAAATCACACCAATCTCGCCAGTGAAATCCGAGTCTATGACCCCCGGGGCATTCAACACCGTGATGCCGTGCTTGACGGCCCACCCGGAGCGCGGACACACCTTGCCGACAAATCCATGCGGGATTGCCAGACGCACCCCGGTTTTCACCAGAACCCGCTGCCCGGGCTGCAATGTCACGGTCTGCGTTGATTGCAGATCGAACCCGGCCGCACCCCCAGTGGCCTTGCGCGGCGCCTCGGCATCATGCTCCAGCACCATCGGCACAATAATTCCCGTCATTGCTCGCTACCTCCCGCGTTGTTAAACCAAACCGTTTTCGCCATGCGCCCAGTGATATTGCATTTGCGGCTTCCCGCATCGCGCAGATACTCAATCCCGACCAGCTCGTTTACCCGGCCGCTCACTGCGCTTGTCTCGTACCCGGTTTGTACGCTGATCTCGCGCCGGGTCATCGGTTCGCCGTGTTCGCGTAATGCCATGCAGATCGCGACACGCTGCGTCGCCGATCGCCCGGTGGCCTCATTTTCGAGGTGCGACTGCCTGCTGGTTTGTGCGACTGTCACGACGCGCCTCCTGTTTTCAAAACTTCCCGTAACGACCGGACCCCTTCGGCCGCAGCTTCTTTTCGTTTCGCTTTGTCTGGATCTGACTCCAGCATCCGTCCGGGCCGTGTTTCACGGGACCGGTGATACTCGGGCACATAATCCAGGCCCAAATCGTTTTTGCCGCGCCCTTTGCACATCGCCGCAAACTCGGGCAACGATGGCGGCCAGGGATCAGCGCGCTCAATGCAGGCATGCAGCCCCTGCGCAAGCTGATCCCCGTTCACGCCATGCAGTCCGCTACCCCAGGTCTTGGCGGTATCACTTAACTCGCCGTCATACACCGCCGACTCGCCATAAGCGCTGATCCACCGGTGCCCGTAAATGTGAGTCATCCGTTCCCAGAGATTGATCAGCAGCTTAGGCGTTAGGGTTGTCTCGCTCCCATTGCTTGCGGGCTTCTGTTGCTCGCTCCGACGCACTAAGTTTTCGGCCTTGCTGGTTATTTGTTCGATCGGCTGCATGTCGCTTCTCCCACGTTATGACGCACGATTTCCAATCCTTGATTTTCGTTTTCCCCCTGTACCATCCGTTTGCCTCGTAATGCGCGACAAAGGATTCAGGATCTACGTTATTTCCGCGCTCCTGGCAGTACTGCCTGACTTCTTCCACTGATGGCGGGGTAAATTTTTTAGGCGCTTTAGCGCCCTTGTTTTGATCTTGGGTTATTGGGTTATTGGGTAATGGGTTAATGGGTAGCACACCGTCCGCATTGCGTTCGGTATGCGTTTGCATATCATCCGCATTATCTTTGCCGTTAAGTGGTTGTTTTTGTTTGCCCCACCGTTTCTTTGCTGCCTGCCTGGCCTTCTGCGATTTAGCGTAAACTCGCTCCAGTTCCTCATCACATCGCTTGTGCACATACCCGTTTTCAGTCCGCTCAAAGAAGTCGGACAGGACATTTTCAAACGCCTGCACTTCCTCCGCATTGCGAACGCATAGCGAACGCATGAGCTTTTCACGATCAAGGGTTAGAGGGGATTCTGTGAGGTAATACTGATCGAGCATCTGGCGATATACGCCATGCTCAAGCAAGGAAAGATGGGCGGTATCTCGACGATAATCACCGATGTTATGGCTGTAATAGTGCATATTTAATACGCTTCCAGAATCTGTTTTTGCTCCACGTGGAACATTCCGCTTTCCTGTCCGCTATTCCGGGATTCCTTTTTTGCCGTGGCGCGCCATCCTTAAAGCATGAAGATGACCAAACGCATGCGAGATATAGAGATCCCGGCAGTACTCGGAGATCGTCTTACCTTCGATGGCAGCGAGGCCGGCAATGGCGTCGCGCAGTTCCTCGGGGACCATGACTTTGATTTCCGTGGTGCATTTACCCAGGGCGGAACCCTGGGTGCGCGAAAACATGGTGTCGTCGTGATCAGGCATGGGTGGTGGCTCCTTTGTTGTCGTGGGTTGCCGATGGGGGCAACCAGTCAGGGTCTGGGTACAGGTCGGGTCGCACCATGTACGGCGTCAGATGCCAGTCCACCGCGGCACAAATATCGAACACCCGTTCTGCCGGGCAGCGAGTGTTCTCGAATTTGCGGATAGCCTGATATGTCACGCCAACACGGCGGGCCAGCTCGGTGATCGAGCCGTCGCAGTAACTGATTGCTTGGGTAATTGGATTTGTCATGCGGACGAGAATAGAACCGATTGTTACCGCCTGTCAAGTACTGATAGTTCTTTTTATCGGGCCCAAAATATAACCCTTTGTTACTACCGATACAGGGATGAAGAAATTGAGAGCGCGCCATAATGATTGTTGACGACACACGTCGAGAATTTTCAAAAAGGCTGAACCAGGCTCTGGACAAGATCGGGTATCCACCGAAAGGCAGTGGCCGGCAAGTGCAGCTCGCCAAAGACTTTCAGGTCAGCCAGAAAGGCGCCAGAAAGTGGCTTGAGGGGGAATCTATGCCCTCGATGACTAGGCTCTCTGAGCTGGCTTCTCGCCTGGGCGTCAGTACGGAATGGTTGATGAGCGGGCGCGGCGAGATCGGCGTTAATGAGGGCCAGCCAAGGTACTCTCCAGATGTTGTGATGTTGGATGAAAACGGCCTGCTTACGTATATCGAGGCAAAATATACCCCGTCAAAGGAAGATAAACGGGTATGCTGCCCAGTCCCTCATAGCCCAGAGACTCTTGTGACGCAGCTTCATGATCTCAGCGCAATACCGGAATATTCCATGGATGAATGGTTGTGGGTTGATCGTAAATTCGAGGTCAAACCCGGCATTCACGCCCTTGTTGATATGCAGGGCGAGTTTTCGATCAGAAGGATTGTTGTGGAAAAAAAGAAGCTATATGGGATGGCCTTTAACCCTGCATGGCCCAGCAAAGCAATAGAACTCGACCTTGACGAGATAGTTGGTAGAGTAATTTTTAGCGGAAAACCGAGGTAATTCCGTGCAACAAGCAAAATATAATGAATAATATCAATAAGTTAGAATATGTCTTGGCACTTATCCCCTCGGCCTCCCTGGCTGGCATGTGTACGGATATATGGATACACATTCTTGTTGTGTCTCTTTTGGTTTCGGCGTTCACGCTTAAAAATTACGGGTCTTTTTTTGAAGTTGCCTGGAATGAGCGTAACCCTTCCCTGCCGCAAGCTATTTTTCTGATCTCCCTCACAAACATACTTATATCTTCCCCTTTTATGCTTCTAATTTGGCTGCTTCTCAATCCGTGTAATTAAAATTTCCCAAAAGTTACTTTTGGTTCTTGACAGATAGCACCGTTAGTTCTATTGTTCCCTACAGGCGCACACAATGCGCAGACAGGGGGCACCATGAACGCACACGAGCAAACCCGCCAAATCGTCCAGTTCCACGCGGACCGGGGGGCACAGTCCGCTGACGGGCTGAGTCTGTCCGAGCGCCGGCTGCTGGCCGGAGCGTACTTCCACTGCCTGCTCGAATCCGATCCCGGTTACGCCGAGGAGCTGATGCGCGAGTACCTGACACCGGCTCACCTGGCGCGTATGGGCGCCTATCTCATGCAGTCCAGCCAGGACGTGACCAAAGCCCAGCAGGCCGCTCGATTCCTCGCTGAGGAGCTGGCAGACACCATCGTGGAGCACCTGAAAAACGACCTCGACAAAATGTTTGAGGACGAGGTGGAGCGCCGCGCCAACATGGCGATTATCAATGAGCCGCGCCGCCCTGCCACCGGGGCCGTGGATCGCTACTGGGCCGGACGTAGCGGCGGGCTGTAATGGTCCTCCGCTCCCTGCTTTTAACCATGGCCTATATCGGTGCCCTGTGCATCGAGCAGGCCGTGACATTGCTGTAACACATTCAGACGACAAGGGGTTTATCCATGAGCAACAATCAGCAAGTGACACCGATCAAACCAGAGGGGCAGGCATTTTCGCTGACCCCGCAATCACTGGATGAGGCGATGAAGTATGCGGACGTGATCGCCAAGTCCGACATTGTTCCCAGCGATTACCGCAACAAACCTGGCAATGTGCTGGTCGCGATCCAGATGGGTCTGGAGCTGGGCCTGCCCCCGCTGCAGGCGCTCCAGAATATCGCAGTCATCAACGGCCGTCCGGCGGTCTGGGGTGACTCACTGATCGCCATCGCTCGCGCTCACCCGGCCTGTGAGTACATCAAAGAGACGTTTGACGAAAAAACCATGACTGCCACCTGCAAGGTGAAGCGACGCAACCAGCCCGAGGAAGTGCGCACGTTCTCCCGGGCCGATGCCGAGACCGCCGGACTGTGGGGCAAAAATACCTGGAAGCAATACCCTAAGCGCATGCTGCAGATGCGCGCTCGCAGCTTCGCGGTGCGTGACGTGTTCTCTGACGCCCTGCGCGGTATCGCGATGGTCGAGGAAGTACAGGATATTCCGCCGCGCGACATGGGCTATGTCGATCGCTCCGATGAAAAATCCGCCGAACCGGAAGTGTTACCTGAATATCCCGAGGATCAATTCAAGGTGTACCTGCCGCGCTGGGAAGAAGCGGTCTTGAAGGGACTCAAAACCCCGGGCGACATTATCGCGACAGTCGAAACCCGTTACACCCTCACCGATAGCCAGAAGCAGCAGATCGAGAGCATCGGCAAGCAGCCCGCGCAAGAGTCTGACGACTGGGATCAGCAGTATGACGCGGCCAGCCAGAACGGGGGTGAGTGATGGAGCAGGAGATACTGGTATTCGACACAGAGACCACCGGGCTGCCTGATTGGAAAACCCCGTCTGATGCAGAGCATCAGCCGCACCTGGTCCAGCTTGCCGCGCACCTTGTTGAGGTTGAGGCGCAGAAGATCGTCCAAAGCATGGACGTGATTATCAAGCCTGACGGCTGGACGATTCCGGATGAGGTTACCGAATTGCATGGCATTACCACCGACTACGCGATGGCCGTCGGCGTCGATGAAAAACTGGCGCTCGATATGTTTCTGGCGTTATGGGGTGGCCGCAAGCGCGTCGCACACAACACCACATTCGATAACCGGATCATCCGTATCGCCACAAAACGGTACAGCGACGAGCAGACGATCGAGGCGTGGAAAGCTGGTGAATACGAATGCACGGGCCTGTTAGCCAAGCCGATCATGCAGATGGAGCCGAAAGGCCGGTACGGCTACAAAATGCCGAAGCTGTCCGAAGCTTACGAGCACTTTACCGGGAAAGCTCTACAAAACGCGCACACGGCCATCGCCGATGTGAATGCGTGCCTGGAAATCTACCTAGCAATTAAAAACGGTCAACTGGCGCACTGCTTGTAAAGGTTGACCGAAAGGAGCGAAAACCAATGAAGATCCTGAACCTCAAGCAAGGCAGTGAAGAATGGAAGGCGGAACGCGCCAAAAAACGCAACGCCTCAGAAGCGCCGGCTGTTATGGGCGTATCGAAAAAGACCAGTCGCAACGAGCTGATCCAGATGAAGGCGACCGGCACCGAGAAAGAGTTTAGCGACTGGGTGCAGAAAAACCTGCTCGATAACGGTCACGCGATCGAGAAAGCAACCCACCCGATTGCCGAGAAGATTGTCGGAGAGGAGCTGTTTCCAGCCTCCGCCGAGGACGACGACGGCTATCTGGCTGCCAGCTATGACGGGCTCACGATGATGGGCGATGTGTGCTGGGAGAATAAATCCTGGAACGAGGAAAAGGCCGCCATCGTTCGCCAGGGAGAGGTGCCCGAGGAGGATGTCTGGCAGGTTATCCAGCAACTGGCAATCGGCCCGGAGAAATGCCTGTATACCGTCAGTGACGGCACGGAGGACAAAACCGTGTACGTCTGGGTCACGCTGGACGAGGCCGACCGGCAGAAGCTGCTCGCTGGCTGGAAGCAGTTTGATGAGGACGTTGCCAACTATCAGCACGTCGAGGCTAAGCCCGAGGCCGTGGCCGAGCCGGTCACCGATCTGCCGTCCGTGTCGGTTCACGTTTCCGGCGCCATCGACATCATCGACAACTTTCAGGTTTTCGAGAACGCCCTGCGCGACTTTATCGACAACCAACTGATCAAGGAACCCAAAACCGATCAGGACTTTGCAAATCTAGATTCGCAGATCAAGGCCCTGAAACGCGCCGAGGAAGCGCTGGACGCCGCCGAGTCATACGCGCTGGCCCAGGTCGAGGTTATGGATCGGATGAAGCGCACCAAGGACACGCTGCGAGAGCTGGCCCGGTCAAACCGGTTGCGTGCTGAAAAGCTGCTCGAAGCCGAGAAAAAGAACCGGCGCAACGAGATCCTGCAAAACGCCAAACAGGCGCTCGCCGATCATGTCGAGGCGATCAACGAAACACTGGAAGGCGTAACACTGCCGCCGGTCACTACCGACTTTGCTGCCGCCATGAAAGGCAAACGGACCATCACCACGCTGCAAAACGCGGCTGACACCGAGCTGGCAAACGCCAAGATTGCGGCCAATGAGACTGCCGACCAGATCTGCGCCAACCTCAAGGCGCTGGACGAGCTGGCCGCCGATCATCGGTTCCTGTTCAACGACCTGCAGGCAATCGTCACCAAACCGGCTGACGACTTCAAAGCCATTATCAAGGCCCGCATCGCCGAGCACAAAGAGGCCGAAGAAAAACGCCTGGAAGCCGAGCGCGAACGTATCCGCCAGGAAGAACAGGCCAAGGCCGAGGCGGAAGCAGCACGCAAGGCGCAGGAAGAACAGGCGCGCATCGCCGAGCAGCACAAGGCCGAAGAAGCACGCGCAGACGTGATCTCGCAGGAAGATGCCAATACGGCAGCAGACGCGATTGAGGAAGTGCTGGAACAGGACCTTGCAGCCCCACAAAACGCCGTCGATGACCTGCCGGACGAGGCGCGCTATATCGACGGCCCGCTGGCGGATGACAGCTACATGGATTACACCGTCACCGTGGCCGTGACCGCAGATAAAGCTGACGGACTGGAGGCGGTTCGCGCCCACATCAACACGGCGCTGAGCAAGGCTGGCGTGTTCGCCCGGGTCACGGAAATCAAGGCGAACAACAAGCAGGCGGCGTAGCGAATACCCAGCAGAGGGCAATGATCCTGCACGTTGGCCGTGTGCGGCAGGGGAGTCACGAGGACGGCCTACACCGGGGAGCTTCGAGGGGCTGGAGAACCGGGCAGAGGTTATAGCAAAACCCCTCACCTATTAACAGACGGAGGAACCTATGAGCAACGACATCAAACCCACAGACGTACAGCAGTTTCTCGAAGATTTGGATGGCGGCGTATTCCTGAACAAGGTTGCACACGCCCTGTCCGAAGCGGCCGCCGGCGTCGTCGCCACCGAAGGCAAGAAAGGCGGCGTCACCCTGACCTTTTCCATGGAGCGCATCGGCGGCAGCCAGCAGGTCCGGGTTGACCACAAGATCGCCTATGTCGTGCCGCACCGGCACGGCAAGTATGGCGATGAGGACACCACGCAGACCCCGCTCTACGTCAACGACGGCGGCAAGCTGACGGTATTCATGGAAGGCCACGGCCAGCTGTTTGGCAAGAAGGGCGAGCCCGAGCCCCATACGCCGTAAGCCGAACAACAACCTACTACACGGCCAAGAGGAGACAATTTTATGTCAATGGATAAAAGCGCAATCGAGCAGATTCAAAAATCTATCGCCGCCGACAAGGCGATCGAGAAAATGGCGCAGACTGACGTACCGATCATTGTTGTGCCGGACAGCATGCAGGCGATCAGTCTGGAAAAGTACATGGAGGCGCCGAGCCGGTTTCGGGGCGAAATGAAAACCCCGTTCATTCGCGATTTTGCGAACTATGTGGCTGAGCAGAACCCTATGGCAAGCTGCTTTATCAATCCCGAAGATATGTCAGCCAAGGCATACATGGACCTGGGAACCCACGTCTCTCCCGAGCATGGCGAGCACACCGCCTATATTGACCTGAAACCGACCGAGCCCTATCGGGCGCTGAAATCTGTTTGCAACGGCCGCAAGAATCAGCGGGAAATGCTGGATTTTCTGGAGGACTGGCGGCACCTCGTTGACCCCATCAAGAACATCGACGACGACGGCGCAACCGAGTCGATGACCATGACCCAGGCGATCGCTGCCATCCGCAAGATGAGCGTCAAAACCGAGAGCGAGGCGACCAACGAGGAGCAGAGCTTCGCGTCACGGCGCAGCGCCATGCAGAACATCGATCTGAACAGCAACAACGATCTGCCCGCCGCGTTCGACTTCACACTGACGCCCTTTTATGGCCTGGCAAGCCGCACAATCCGTGCGCGGTTGCAGGTGTCGTTCAACGGTGATAGCCCCTCGCTGACGTTGCGGATGGTTGCGGGCGAACAGCTGCAGGAGGACCTGGCCGACGAGTTTTCCGAGACACTGAAAGCGGCACTGCCTGAGACCGTGAACGTCGTGATCGGAACCTTCATCAAAGGCAAATAACCAGATAGCCGCCTTCGGGCGGCAAATGGAGGAAAAGATGAGCAACAAAGAAGCGACAGAGTTTGTATTCGATAAGCTGGACCAATACTTTGAGGCGGCCCGGCACGTTATAGAGCAGTACGGCGGGGATGCGGTAAACCTTGGTTTGGCAGCGCTGCGGATTGAAGCGGCCAGTGAGCTGATACCAGCTGTTGTTACCTTTATTGCCGCCCTGTTCTTATGGAAGAAAGTAAACCCGTTCGCGCAGTTTCATATAGCCAAGACAATTTCTGAGGAAGGAGGCCGGCGATACCGAGACGACCACGATATGAAGTTCATAGGGGCCGGCGCGATTTCGGCGATACTTATACTTATCTTCGGCATTATCTTTCTTTCGTCAGTTCTTAATATCTGGGCCTGGGCCGGGCTGTTCTATCCCGAGCTTTACGCTGTCCATCAATTCATTCTCAAATAAAAGAATCAACAGGCAGCCAATAGGAATTTCCAATGAGCAAAGACTTAAATCAATGCAACTTTATCGGGCGACTCGGACGAGATCCTGATATTAAGTACACGCCAGCAGGGAAAGCCGTGGCAAATATCAGTATCGCTTGCGGTGATGATTACAAGGACAAAAATTCTGGCGAGAAAGTCGAGCGCACAAACTGGGTTCGCGTCGTGGCGTTCGGTCGCCTGGCCGAGGTTATCGGTCAATATTGTGTGAAGGGGGCTCGAATCTTTGTCAGTGGCAAGCAAGTCACTCGCAAGTGGCAAGACCAGAACGGCCAGGACCGCTACACCACGGAGATCGTCGCAGAAAACA
>CAYOOC010000038.1:7737-27878 GCA_964405505.1 uncultured Thiohalophilus sp. | reverse complement strand
CCAGCAGGGTTTCCATGGTATTGCAGGTGCCGTAACGCTGGGTCTTGGCGTTGAAGGCCACGGCCACCGCCTTGTCGACGTCGGCCCGCTCGTCGATATACACATGGCAAACCCCGTGCAGATGCTTGATCACCGGCACGCGCGAATCGGCGGTGATGCGCTCGATCAGCCCCTTGCCGCCGCGCGGGACGATCACATCCACATATTCGGGCATGGTGATCAGTTCCCCGACCGCCGCGCGATCGGTCATTTCGATCACCTGTACCGCCTCGTCGGGCAGCCCGGCCTGCTGCAGGCCCTGGCGGATACAGGCGGCAATCGCCTGGTTGGAGTGCTCGGCTTCGGAGCCGCCCCGCAAAATGGCGGCATTACCGGATTTGAGGCACAGGGCGGCCGCATCGGCGGTCACATTGGGACGCGATTCGTAAATGATGCCGATGACCCCCAGCGGCACACGCATCTTGCCCACCTCGATCCCCGAGGGGCGATAGGCCATCTCGCTGATTTCGCCAACCGGGTCGGGCAGCGCGGCAATCTGGCGCAGCCCTTCGGCCATGGCGGCAATGCGCTCGGCGTTGAGTTCCAGGCGATCCAGCAGGGCCGCATCCAGCCCCTTGTCCTGCCCGGCCTGCATGTCCTCGCGGTTGGCCGCCAGCAGGGCCTCCTGACCGGCCTCCAGCGCCGCGGCAATCGCCTCCAGCGCGGTGTTTTTCTGGTTGGTTCCCGCGCGCGCCATCGCCCGCGAGGCCTGGCGGGCCTGGCGGCCCAGTTGGGTCATGTACTGCTTGATATCGACTTTCGCGTCCATGGTGTTCGGTTTTACCTGTAATGTGAAATCAGCTGGCGACCCGACCGGATTCAAACAGGGGGCGATCGGCCAGCGCCATGATCAATTGTAACAATTCCTCCCACGGCTCGCCCGCCGCCTGCCCCTTGAGACAGCGATCGATCTGCCCGCACCGCTGCAACAGGGATCGCCACAGCGCGGCTTGCGGGTGACGGCGCAGGGCGGCACTCACCGGGGCCTTGCGTTTGTCCCAGACCCGGTATTGCTGCAGTACGCCCGCCAGCGGCTGACCGTCCTCCAGGGCGGCGGCCATCCCCGCCAGCGAGCGGATCTCCCGGCTCAGGGCCCAGAGTACCAGAATCGCCTCGACCCCCTCGCCGCGCAGACCGTACAGCATGCGCTGGGCCCGCACCCGATCCCCGCTGAGGGTCACATCCACCAGCGAGAACAAATCATAGCGGGCGCTGTCGGCCACCGCCGCCGCCACCTGTTCGGCGTCGATGGGACCGGGACCATTGAGCAGGCGCAGCTTTTCCAGCTCCTGATCGGCGGCCAGCAGGTTGCCTTCGATGCGATCCACCAGCAGTTGCAGAGCCGCCTCGCTGGGCTGCATCTCGCGCAGGGCCATGCGTTGCTTCAGCCAGCCCGGCAGCTGCGCCGCGTCGATGGGCCACACGGCCAGCGTCACCCCGGCCCGATCGATGGCTTTGTACCATTTGCTGTTCTGCTGGGTTTTATCCAGTTTGGCGCTGATGATCAGCAACAGGGTATCCGCCGGCGGATTGTCGAGATACGCCTGCAGGGCCTTGCTGCCCTCCGTGCCGGGCTTGCCGGTGGGCAGGCGCAGTTCGATCAGCTGCTTTTCGGCAAACAGGGACAGATTGGCCGTGGAGGCGCCCAGGTTCTGCCAGTCGAAGCGGGCATCGGCATGCAGTACCTGGCGATCGGTATAGCCCTGCTCCCGGGCCTGCTGGCGAATGGCATTGACGGCCTGATCGACCTGGAAGGGTTCGTCGCCGCTGACCAGGTAGACCGGGTCCAGTCCCTTTTGCAGCCGGGCGGGAAGCTGATCAGCGCGCAGTTTCATCGTCACCACGCTCGTCCGCTTCGAAGGCGGGGTCAGTTTGTTCCGCGTCGGGCGCGGGTTGCGCCGCGCGGTGACGCAGCTGGAAGGTAATGCGCCGCATCATCTGCAGCGCCGCCTCTTCGGCCAGCAGGCGCTCGAGACGCGCCTCCTCGTCATCCATGGCCAGGGCATTGTTCGGATCGAACTGGTAGGAGCGGCGGACACTGATCGTCTGATTCTGCAGCAAAGGATGGCCGCCGGCATCCTCGAGCGAAAAGCTGACCTGATAACGCAGCTCGTACTCGTTGGGCCGCCCGGCACTGTCCACTGACAGGGTACGCCGCGTCACGTCCTCGCGCTTGATCACCAGTCGCGCGGCCTCGCCGGCGGCCTCGCCGAAATCCAGCTGCGCGTCCGACTGGCGCCAGGAGCGGCTCAGCGATTCGCCCAGCGCCGAATAGGGCGCCACGCCTTCGGCCACCGTATATTGCAATTGGGGGGGCATATCCACCGCGCCGCGCAGGCGAAACCCGCAGGCCTGCAACACCAGGGTCAGGATCAGTAACAGGGGCAGCCAGTTGCGGGTCATGGACATTACGCGCCTCTATTTCACCACGATGTTAACCAGCTTGCCCGGTACCACGATCAGCTTGATGATCCCCTTGCCCTCGATAAAACGCTGCACGTTTTCTTCCTGCTGGGCAGCCTGTTCGATCTGGCTGCGCTCGGCATCCACCGGCACACTGATGCGACCGCGCAGCTTGCCGTTGACCTGTACCACCAGCTCGATCTCCTCGCGCACCAGGGCCGATTCGTCCGCCTGTGGCCAGTCCTGTTCGATCACCGCGCCCTCATGGCCCAGGGCCTGCCACAGCACGTGGGTAATGTGCGGCACGATGGGCGAGAGCAACAGCACCACTGTCTCCAGGGCTTCCTGGACCACGGCCCGGCCCGCCGGAGAGTCATCCTCGAATTTGCCCAGTGCATTCATCAGCTCCATCACCGCGGCGATGGCGGTATTGAAGGTAAAGCGTCGCCCCATGTCGTCGGTGCACTTGGCGATGGTCTCATGCACCTGGCGGCGCAGGCTTTTCTGTTTATCGCTCAGCGCATCGGGGTCCACCGCCTCGGCCGGGCCGCCCTCGACATGTTGGGCCACCCTGGCCCACAGCCGCTTGAGAAACCGGTAACCGCCATCGACCCCGGCATCGGACCATTCCAGGGACTGCTCCGGCGGGGCGGCGAACATCATGAACAGCCGCGCGGTGTCGGCGCCGTATTTGTCGATCAGTGCCTGGGGATCCACCGTATTGCCCTTGGACTTGGACATCTTGGCGCCGTCTTTTAACACCATGCCCTGGGTCAGCAGATGGGTAAACGGCTCGGCGTTCTGGATCAGCCCCACATCGCGCATCAGCTTGTTATAAAAACGGGCATAGAGCAGATGCAAAATGGCATGCTCAATGCCGCCGATGTACTGGTCCACCGGCAGCCAGTAATCGGCGCGGGCATCCAGCATCGCCTTGTCGTTGTCCGCGCTGGCATAGCGGGCGTAGTACCAGCTCGACTCCATGAAGGTATCGAAGGTATCGGTTTCGCGTTCGGCCTTGCCGCCGCATTTGGGGCAGAGGGTGTTATAAAATTCGGGCATCTGCTTGAGCGGCGAGCCGACCACGCCCTCGAAATTGACTTCTTCGGGCAACACCACCGGCAGGTCCTTTTCCGGGACCGGCACCTCGCCGCATTTTTTGCAGTGAATGATCGGAATCGGCGCGCCCCAGTAACGCTGACGCGACACCCCCCAGTCACGCAAGCGGTAGGTGACCCGTTTCTCGCCACGCTTTTGCTGTTCCAATTGCGTGGCAATCTTGTCAAATGCCTGTTCCGAGGTCAGCCCGTCGAACTCGCCGGAATTGATCAACTTGCCTTTGTCGATGAACGCGCCGTCATTAAGATCGGGTAATTCGCCCTCGATCGGCGCGATCACCGGCCGGACTGGCAAACCGTACTGGCTGGCAAACTCCCAGTCACGCTGATCGTGCGCGGGAACCGACATGACGGCCCCTTCGCCGTAACTCATCAGTACGAAGTTGGCCACATAGATCGGCAACTGATCGCCCGTGATCGGGTGCACCGCCTTGAAGCCGGTATCGATGCCCTTCTTCTCCAGGGTTTCGAGCGTGGCCTCGGCGGTGCCGGTCTGTTCGCACTCTTTTATAAAGGTGGCGACATTGGCATAGCGCTCGCCCGCTTCCTGCGCCAGCGGGTGCTGCGCCGCCACCGCCATGTAGGTCACCCCCATCAGGGTATCCGGGCGGGTGGTAAAAACTTTCAGCCGTTCCTTGCGCCCGGCCAGGTCGAAGGCAATCTCCACCCCGTGGGATTTGCCGATCCAGTTGCGCTGCATGGTGCGCACCTGCTCCGGCCAGCCCTCGAGGTTATCCAGCTCCTCCAGCAGTTCGTCGGCATAGGCGGTAATTTTCATGAACCACTGCGGGATATCCTTGCGCTCCACCGGTGTGTCGCAGCGCCAGCACTTGCCTTCGATCACCTGCTCGTTGGCCAGCACGGTCAGATCGTTCGGACACCAGTTGACCGGCGAGGTCTTTTTGTAGACCAGCCCTTTTTTATACAGTTTGGTGAACAGCCACTGTTCCCAGCGGTAATAATCGGGATCGCAGGTGGCCAGTTCCCGATCCCAGTCGTAACCAAGGCCCAGGCGCTTGAGCTGGGCGCGCATATAATCGATGTTCTGCCGGGTCCAGGCCCCCGGCGCGACCTGGTTCTGCATAGCCGCGTTTTCCGCCGGCAGACCGAAGGCGTCCCAGCCCATCGGCTGCAGGACATTCTTGCCCTGCATGCGCTGGTAACGACTGATCACATCCCCGATGGTGTAATTGCGAACATGGCCCATGTGCAGGCGACCGCTCGGGTAGGGGAACATGGACAGGCAATAGAATTTTTCCCTCGCCGGATCTTCACTGACCTTGAAGGATTGCTGCGCTTCCCAGTACTGCTGGGCGGCCTGTTCGATCTGTTCGGGGCGGTATTGTTCGTCCATTCGCTCGCTGCTTTAGTTGATCTTCGGATAGGGATAAGCGACCTATTCTACTCCGCCCGCCCGCCGGGCAAAACCGCCATATTCGGCCCGGGGGCTTGCAAGTGCCGGCCCGCCGACCCAAGATAGCCTTATTCGGTTGGACAAATGAAGGAATCGACACCATGAACGATACCCAGGACCGGCTGCTCAAGGCCTATCACGACATGATGCACCATCTGCGCGACGCGTGGACGGACGTGGAAGAAAAAGCGTTGCCCCCGCTGCGGGAGCGGCTGGACAAGGCCATGCAACAGGCCTCGGAGATGGGTGAGCTCAGCCGCGAGGAAGCCGAACGCGTCCGCGAATACGTGCGTCGCGACGTGGAAGAAGCCGCAGATTTCATGAGCGAGAACGGTCGCCAGCTCAGGGAGTGGCTGCAATTCGATCTGCAGTTTGCCGAATCCAAGTTCGCCGAGCTATTCGCCAGTGTCGCCGATCGCACCCGGCTGGAGCTGGAGATGCTCGCCGATCGGGCCCGCCGGGTCGGCGAATGGCATACCGGGGAAATCACCGGTGTCGGTGTCCTGCAGTGCAAGCAGTGCGGCGAGAAGCTGCACTTCGAAAAACCGGGCCACATTCCGCCCTGCCCCAAATGCCAGGGTACCGTCTTCAAGAAATACTTCGGCCCGACACAACAATAAAACGACCTCTTTCTGCGCGGCCCCCGCGCAGAATGCAGACCGTGATGTTCCGGTAATCCCGTCGGGCCGGGACAGTTCGATCGCCACACCCCACGCACAACATCCGAAATGTCGAATCCTGCGTGGAAGATTTATCATACACGCATGATCGACTTCTAAACGCTGTGTTCACGCCGGATTCCCGTCTTCTAACTTTCCCGTCAATTTCAGCTCGGGCATGCCGTTTTCTCACCGACCCAAACCACTTGCAGCAGACAAGCCCGCAGGACAGGCGCCAAAATCCTGACGAAGTTCTGACCGTCAAAATCTCATCACACTGCATACAAACAAAAAACAAACCTCACAACTTTACCAATGCATAACAGTCAGGAAATACAACCCGATTTGCCTTTACATAACATATAAACTATAAGGATATAAGCATCCTGTATCCGGTAACTGCCTCCGGATTCCGTAACCTGAAGGACGGCATCATGATACAGCTATCGAAAAATATCCGTCCCATCGAACGCGGCATACGCAGTCTTGTTGGGTTATTGCTGATCTACCTCGGCTTCATCGACACCGGTATGATTCCGGATACCCTGTTTTCCTTTCTGATCGGGTTATTCGGCGTGGCCAACCTGACCAGCGGCTTACTCGGATGGTGTCCGATGTACCACCTGACCCGCACCACGGCCAGTGACGGCGAGTAATGGCTGATGCAGTTACGTGGCTGGTTGGTTGTCGCATTCAGTACCCTGTCCCTGTGTATCATCATCATTTTCGGTTACATGGCTCACCGTACCTCGCAGGAAACCCGCCTGAATACCGAATACAGTTTTATTCAACATCGCTTGCAAACTCTTTCCTGGCTGCTGGGACAGGAACCACGCATCACCCCGGAACACTGGCCGATTCCCGACAAGCTCATTGGCGCCGAGGAATTCCTTGTTATTCAAAACAGACAGGGTATTACTCGCACCCTGGGTAACCCGCCGGCAGGTTGGCAAAACACCGCAACCAACCTTGATACCACGGATGACATTTCACATGTTCGCATCGACGATCAGCACTTTTTAACCGGTAGTACCTCACTGGATAATGGCCAGGACTTATCGCTATACAGGCTGATCAGTCATCGCCTGGAAGGTTTCCATGACTACTCTACGTGGAGCCGGTTCATTGTGGCGGCCCTGTTGACCCTCTGGCTGGCCATATGGGGCGCGTTGATACTTGCCGCCTGGATCAGCCGTCAACTTGATCGACAAAACAAGCAACTGTTTTACCATGCCATGCATGACAGCCTGACAGGCCTTCCCAACCGTCTGATGTTACGCCAGGAACTCGACCGGTTTATCAACCAGCCTACCGCCGCGCTTGTCGCGCTTTATATCCTGGATATCGAGCGTTTTCAGGAACTGAACGACACACTGGGTCACATCTATGGCGATGATTTGCTGAAAAAAATCGGCGAACGCCTCAGTAGAAACAACCTCTCCTATGAACTGATGGCGCGGATGGGCAGTGATGAGTTCGGAATTATCGCGCTGCACGACAAGCATGAACAGATAAAGGAATTTGCCGACCAGATTAATCGCCAACTGGAAAGACCGGTCAGCTTTGACAAGATACAGTTTCACACCAAGCTGAACATAGGCGTCGCGGTATTCCCGGAACATGGCGAACAGACCAACAGCCTGATACAAAACGCCGAAGTCGCCCTGTCCAGGGCCAAATCACTGAAGCAACCCCTGATACTGTATAAACATGAAGATAATCCCTACAGCATCGCCCGACTCAAACTGATCAGCGAATTACATCACGCCATTAAACACCACGAACTGCAGATACATTACCAGGCGAAGTACGATCTGGAGAGCGGTCAAATCACCGGGGCCGAAGCCCTGGCTCGCTGGGAATATGGCAAGGATAATTATATCCCGCCTGACACCTTCATCCCGCTTGCTGAACAGACCGGCCTGATCGGTCAGCTTTCCCGGCAAATGCTTTACGGTGCCATCCGGCAATGGCATGAGTGGTACCGGCAGGGTCATGACATCCAGCTATCGCTGAATATATGCTCGAGCGACTTCGAGGATCCACTTTTCAGGGAGGATATTCGCCGCTGTCTGTCCCAGTGGCAGGTGCCACCCGGGAGAATCATTCTGGAAATCACCGAAAACACGTTGATGCAAACGCATGAAACTAACCGGCGTTTACTCGAGTCGCTGCGTGACAGCGGTGTCATTCTGTCCATTGATGATTTCGGCACAGGTTTCTCATCCCTCGCCTATCTGCGCCACCTGCCGATCACCGAAATCAAGATCGACAAGGTGTTTGTTCAGGGAATGCTGAACAGCGCCAATGACCGGGCCATTGTCAAAACTATCATCGATCTGGCACACAACCTCGGCTTTCAGGTTGTGGCGGAAGGGGTCGAAGACAACCAGACCCTGCTGTTACTGCAGGAGATGGGGTGCGAGGTCATTCAGGGCTATCATATTGGCAGACCGGTCCCGGCTGGCGAGTTTAAAAGTCGGCTTGCGGAAAAATCCCTGTCCAATGATCCGTAATCGTCCGACCGGATTGCAGGACGGCTATCAATCCCCGTGTTCGTCTTCCGCACTCAGACTGACCAGCCCTTTAAGACGGGTACGGGCAATCACATGCAACACAATCCCGCAGCCGATGAAAAAAATTACCGAGGCCATGAACGAGGCGTGAATCGGATCACCGGATTGCCGTGGCTCGTATACCAGAGAAGCGATCGTGAAACCGGCTGCCGCCAGATAACAGAGCACGGCGATGACCAGGGAAATTTTCTGAGCCAGATTGCGTTGCATTGGCAGTGCCTCTCGGGTTGTCGAGCCGGGGTTCAGACCCTGTCAGTCGACAGGTCGGGTCCTGACGAGCCAGACGAGCACAACGCCAGTGAGTAACAATAACAGCAAAACCGGATAATTGCCGAAGCGAATATAGGGTGTACTACCCTGCCGTGGCTGAATCCTTCCGCGTGTAATATCGGTCTCAAACTGCATGGAACGGCCAATCAGACGGCCCTTGTGATCGACGATGGCGCTGATCCCGTTGGTAGTCGCTCGTAATAGCGGCCGGCCGGTTTCCAGGGCGCGCATGCGGGCAATTTGCAAATGCTGGTGCGGCGCGAAGGAGTCACCATACCAGGCGTTGTTGCTGCCATTGATCATCAGCCTCGCCTCGGGCAACTGCCGGATCACTTCCTCGCCGAAGACATCCTCGTAACAGACCGTGGCAGCCACCGGGTGACCGGCCGCCTGTAACAGGGGCTGCTCAGGATCACCGGCACTGAAGCTGGACATGGGCAGATCAAAAAAGGCGATCGTGCCACGCAGCAGTGACTCCAGCGGTACATACTCACCAAACGGGACCAGGTGGGTTTTATGATACATCCCCGGACTGCGGCCGACGCTGAGCAGGCTGTTGTAATAGGCCCGGCTCTGGCGATCCATTACCGGCAGGCCCAGCACGATATCCGTGTCGTGTTCACGCGCCCGCTGTTGCAGTTCGGCCAGATAATCGTCCTTGATGTTGTGATAAAAGGTACTCACCGCGTTTTCCGGCCAGACAACCAGATCGCTGTCCCACTCCTGTCCGGTCAGTTCCCGATAAAACGCCAGACGCTTGGCCAGCGCTTGCGGATCCCAGCGGGTGGCCTGTGGCAGGTTGCCCTGAATCAGGCTGGCACGCAGGGGCTGCCCCTGTGGCTGGGTCCAGGTGATCTGCAATAACCCGTAGCCCAGCAGATGCAGGGCGACGAACAGCAATAACAGCCCCAGCTGTTTGCGCCGGCTGCGATAGAGCAGAATCAATAACAACAAGGCCGCGCCCAGCAACGTGATCCAGCCCAGACCATAGCTCCCCAGCAAGGGCGCATAACCGGCCAGGCCACTGTCGATCTGGCTGTAGCCCAGATTCAGCCAGGGAAAGCCGGTCAAGAACCAGCCGCGAACCCATTCCAGGGCGATCCACAACGCCGGGAAAACCAGCAGCAGGCTCAGCAAACGCTGATGGCGATGGCCGGCAAGCGCGTTGCGTACCCGCACGGCAAGATAACCGAGCAAACCGTAATAGAGCGCGAGAAAGGCAACGAACAGCGCGGTTAAAAAGCTGGCCAGCATGACCGAGGCATAGCCGAACTCATGAATGGCAACATAGACCCAGGAGACACCGACCCCGAACAGACCGAGTCCGAACAGATAGCCGCTGAGCAGCGCCTGGCGTGGCGTGGCATCCAGCCACAGATAGAACAGTAAGGCCGGGGCCAGATAGGCCAGCGGCAGAAAGACAAACGGTTCAAAAGCCAGCGGCAGGGCCGCGCCGGCCAGAAGCGCCAGCCCGTAACGGGCATGGCGCTGGCTTAATCTCGGTTCAGCCGCCACGCGCACTGCTGCGATTGACGTTCTCGGCTTGCGTCGGCGCTTCGAGCTGACGCACCTCCAGCAGATGCACCTGACGATTGGTGGCCCGCAGCACCCGGAACTGCAGATTGCCCAGCTCGATTTCTTCGCCACGCTTGGGCAGATGGCCCAGCTGATTGATTACCAGGCCACCGATGGTATCGAATTCCTCGTCACTGTAATCGGTACCGAAGTGATGATTGAAGTCCTCGATCGGCGTAATACCCTTGACCGTGGCCGTCTGGTTTTCATGTTGCAGGATCTGTGTATCTTCCTCGAAATCATGCTCGTCCTCGATCTCACCGACGATCTGCTCCAGCACGTCCTCGATGGTTACCAGCCCGGCCACGCCGCCGTATTCATCGACCACGATCGCCATGTGATTGCGATTGGCGCGAAACTCCTTGAGCAGCACGTTCAGCCGCTTGCTTTCGGGAATAATAACGGCGGGACGCAGAATATCGCGAATATTCAGCCGGCTCTGTTCGCCTTCGAGAAAATAGGGCAGCAGATCCTTGGCCAGCAGAATGCCGATCACATCGTCCTTGCTCTCCCCGACTGCCGGAAAACGGGAGTGCGCGGAATCGATCACCGTTTTCAATATCTGTTTGGGATCAGCATCGCGTTCGACGACGGTCATTTGCGAACGCGGGATCATGATATCGCGCACCTGCATGTCGGAGACCTGCAGGACGCCTTCGATCATGGCCAGGGCATCGATGTCGATGACCTGGTTACGATGTGCTTCGTGCAGGACTTCCTGCAGCTGGTCCAGATCTTTCAGATCGCCCTGCAGGGCCTGACCCAGTCTTTCCAGCCACGATTTTTGCGCTTTGCTTTCTTTGTCGGGACTTCCCGATCGATCTTCGCTCATTGCTCTGCTTCCGGTCGGTAAGGATTGGTATAGCCCAGTTCTTCCATGATGCTGATTTCCCGACTCTCCATTGCTTCTGCCTCGTCCTGTTGCAGATGATCATACCCCAGTAAATGCAGGGTGCCATGTACTACCATATGGGCCCAGTGGGCCTGTTCCTCTTTATGCTGCTCCTGCGCCTCGCGCTGAACCACCGGGGCACAGATCACCAGATCCCCGAGCAAATCCAGTTCCACCTCGGGCGGACACTCGAACGGAAACGACAACACATTGGTCGGTCCGCTTTTGTGCCGGTACTGCTCGTTCAGTTCGGCGCTTTCATCTTCAGCGACGATACGCACCGTCAATTCAGCGTCGTCGCGCTGCTCGGCCTGCAGGGCCGCGCTGACCCAGCGCTGGATGTCCGCCTCGCTCGGACCGGCTGCCGCGATCCGTTGCACCTCAACCGCGACACTCATGGCAGCGGGTCTTCGCCGCGCGCCTCGTAGGCCTGGACAATACGTTGCACCAGCGGATGGCGCACCACGTCCTTGGCGTTGAAAAAGGTAAAGCTGATGCCCTCCACGTCCTTCAACACTTCGATCACCTGACGCAGCCCCGATTGCTGGTTACGCGGCAGATCCACCTGGGTCACGTCGCCGGTCACCACGACCGTGGAACCGAAACCGATGCGGGTCAGGAACATCTTCATCTGTTCCACGGTGGTATTCTGTGCCTCGTCCAGGATGATGAACGACTCGTTCAGGGTGCGCCCGCGCATATAGGCCAGCGGCGCCACTTCGATCACATTACGCTCCATCAGCCTGGCCACCGTTTCAAAACCCAGCATCTCGTACAGCGCGTCGTAGAGCGGACGCAGATAGGGATCGATCTTCTGCGCCAGGTCGCCGGGCAAAAAGCCCAGGCGCTCGCCCGACTCCACCGCCGGGCGGGTCAGCACCAGGCGCCGCACTTCCTCGCGCTCCAGCGCCTGCACCGCGGCGGCCACGGCCAGATAGGTCTTGCCAGTGCCGGCCGGACCGATACCGAAATTGAGATCGTTATCCTTGAGGTTGCTCAGGTACTGCTTCTGGTTGGGGCCGCGCCCGCGGACCGAGCCGCGCGGCGTGGTCAGGATCACCTCGTCCTTCGGCGTGATATCCGCCACCAGCGCATCCACGCCCGACTCCTGTAAATGGAGGTTCACCTGGGACGGATTCAAGGTCTGGTGTTCGGTTTCGGCATACAGATCCCGCAGCACCTCGCCGGCCGCCTGCACGGAGCGACTGTCGCCGATCACCCGGAAGTTATTGCCGCGATTGTTGACCTCGACCCCCAGGCGGCGCTCGATCTGGCGCAAATGCTCGTCGAACTGGCCGCACAGGTTGGCCAGCCGCTGATTATCAGCGGGTTCCAGAACGATATCGGTGGAAAAAGCGTGGCTGGTCAAGACGGGATCTTGGTTATCTTAAATAAGGTATGGGCAATCAGGCACAACGGACGGACTGGTTGACCAGTTCGCCGCGCAGGGAGTTGGGCAGAGCTTCGGTAATCGTCACGTCGACAAACTCACCGACCAGTTCGGGATCACCCTTGAAGTTTACCACACGATTGTTGGCCGTGCGCCCGGCAAGTTGGCCCGGATCTTTCCGGGAAGGACCGCTGACCAGAACCTGCTGGGGGGTCCCGATCATGTTGCGGCTGATCTCCCCCGCCTGCTGATTGATGCGCTCCTGCAAAATGGCCAGGCGCTGTTTTTTGACATCCAGCGGTACATCGTCGGGCAACGACGAGGCCGGTGTTCCCGGCCGGGCGCTGTAAACAAAACTGAAGGAGTGGTCGAAACCGATCTCGGCGATCAGATCCAGGGTTGCCTCGAAGTCCGCATCGGTTTCGCCGGGGAAGCCGACAATAAAATCCGACGACAGGCTGATGTCCGGGCGCACCTCGCGCAGGCGACGAATGGTGGCCTTGTATTCCATCGCGGTGTGCTTGCGTTTCATCAACGCCAGGATCCGGTCCGAGCCGCTTTGCACCGGCAGATGCAGGTGGCTGACCAGCTCCGGGACCTCGGCATAGGCCTGGAACAGGCTCTCGTTCATCTCCAGCGGATGGGAGGTGGTATAGCGAATCCGGTCGATGCCGTCGATGGCGGCCACGTACTGGATCAGCAGGCCCAGATCGGCGATATCGCCATCATCCATTACCCCCCGATAGGCGTTGACGTTCTGCCCCAGCAGGGTGACCTCGCGCACGCCGCGCTCGGCCAGCTCCGCCACCTCGGCGATCACATCATCGAACGGCCGGCTGAACTCCTCGCCGCGGGTATAGGGGACCACGCAGAAGCTGCAGTATTTGCTGCAGCCTTCCATGATCGAGACAAACGCGCTGGGGCCGTCGGTGCGCGGCTCGGGCATGTGATCGAATTTTTCGATCTCGGGGAAGGAGATATCCACCACGGACTTTTTGCGCGCTTGCGCATCGTCCAGCATCTGCGGCAGGCGGTGCAGGGTCTGGGGACCGAAGACCAGATCCACATAGGGGGCGCGCTTTAAAATGGCCTCCCCTTCCTGGCTGGCGACGCAGCCGCCCACGCCGATCACCAGCTCCGGGCGGGCCTGCTTGAGCTCGCGCCACATGCCCAGGTGGGAGAAGACCTTCTCCTGCGCCTTCTCGCGCACCGAGCAGGTGTTGAGCAACAGCACGTCGGCTTCCTCGACCTGATCGGTCAATTCCAGGTCGTGCGATGCCCGCAGCACGTCGGCCATCTTGGCCGTGTCGTACTCGTTCATCTGGCACCCAAAGGTCCGTATATGCAGTTTGCCCATTTTTTAACCAGTCACAATTCGGGAGCGCAAAGGTAGCATTTTCACTTCGGTGTTTCCAGCTATCCCGCCATTTCATTAGCGCGCGACAGCCACGCCGGACGCTGGCACAATGCCAGCAGGCTGACCCCTGCCGGAGAGCAAGCGGTGCTGGAAAATATCTTTTTGCAGTTTGGGATTATTATCGGTCTGGCCGCGGCTGCCGGCGCCCTGGCCCAGTTTCTGCGCCAGCCGCTGATTGTGGCGTTTATTGCGATCGGGATCCTGCTGGGGCCCTCGGCACTCGGCTGGGTCAGCCACAGCAACGAGATCGAGCTGTTCGCCCGCCTGGGCATCGCCCTGCTGCTGTTCGTGGTCGGCCTGAAACTGGATCTGCACATCATTCGCAGCGTCGGCCCGGTGGCACTGGTCTCCGGCCTGGGCCAGGTGATTTTCACCTCGGTGATCGGCTATCTGATCGGCCTGGCGCTGGGCATGGAACATGTTACCGCCCTCTACGTGGCAGTCGCCCTGACCTTCTCCAGCACCATCATTATCGTCAAGCTGCTGTCGGACAAGCGTGAGGTCGACTCGCTGCACGGACGCATCGCGGTCGGTTTTTTGATCGTGCAGGACATCGTGGTGGTACTGGTCATGATCGCCCTGACCGCGTTTGGCAGCCAGACCAGCAGCGATCTCAATATGGCCGAGGAAGCGCTGTACATCCTGCTCAAGGGCGCGCTGATGCTGGTCTCTGTGGCGCTGTTGATGCGCTATGTCCTGCCGCCCCTGCTGCATCGCCTGGCCCATTCGGCCGAATTGCTGATGCTGTTTGCCATTGCCTGGGCGGTGCTGGGTGCCGCGGCCGGCGATGCGCTGGGTTTCAGCAAGGAAGTGGGCGCCTTTCTGGCCGGGATATCCATCGCCTCCACGCCCTACCGGGAACTGGTGGCCGCACGGCTGGTCAGCCTGCGCGATTTTCTGTTGCTGTTCTTTTTCATCGAACTGGGCGCCAGCCTGGAACTGGGAACCCTTGGCGCCCAGCTGGGCGCGGCAAGTCTGTTCTCGGTCTTCGTGCTGATCGGTAACCCGCTGATCGTCATGGCTATCATGGGCTACATGGGCTATCGCAAGCGTACCGGTTTTCTGGCCGGCCTGGCGGTCGCCCAGATCAGTGAGTTCTCACTTATCCTCGCGGCCCTGGGCCTGAGCCTGGGCCACCTGGGTCAGGAGACTGTCGGGCTGATCACTCTGGTGGGGCTGATCACCATCAGCCTCTCCACTTATATGATTCTCTACTCGCACCCGCTTTACGATCGCCTCGCCCCGTATCTTGGCATCTTCGAACGCAAGGTCGCCTTCCGGGAGTCGGGCCAGGCGGGGGGGAACGCCGAAGATGCCAGCATTCTGCTGTTCGGCCTGGGGCGCTTCGGCGCGGCCGTGGCGGCCAACCTGCGCAGCCACGGTTACCGCATCCTCGCGGTGGATTTCGACCCCGAGGTGGTCCGTCTGCACACCCGCGAAGGCTACGCCGCCCGCTATGGCGATGCCGAGGACCCGGAGTTTCTCGCCACCTTGCCCCTGGATCGGGTGCGCTGGGTCGTCAGCACCATCCGGGATCGGGGGATCAATCGCATGCTGCTCAGTGGCCTGCGCCAGCAGGGCTATCACGGCCGGATCGCGCTCTCCACGACCCATCGCCATGACGCCCCGCTGTACAAACAGGAGGGTATCGATCTGGTACTGGTGCCCTATGCCGATGCGGCCAGGGAAGCCGCCGAGCGGGTCCTGGCCGCCGACGCGCAGCCCGGCGACCGCCCGACCTGATAGCGCACTCAGTCGATGACCGACTCGGAGGCGATCTTGTGGATGCTTAGATCGGCGCCGCGGTACTCCTCTTCCTGACTCAGACGGATGCCGACACTGGCTTTGAGCAGCCCATAGACCAGCAACCCGCCGAGCAGGGCGATACCGACCCCGATCAGTGTCCCGACCAGCTGGGCCATGAAGCTGACGCCACCCATGCCCCCGAGCGCTTCCAGGCCGAAAATGCCGGCCGCCAGTGCGCCCCAGGCCCCACACAGGCCGTGCAACGGCCAGACCCCGAGCACATCGTCGATGCGCCATTTGTTCTGGGCCTGCGTAAACGCCCAGACGAACAGGGCCCCGGCCACCGCGCCGGTGACCAGCGCACCAAGTGGGTGCATGATATCGGAACCGGCACAGACCGCTACCAGCCCGGCCAGCGGACCGTTGTGCACGAAACCGGGATCGTTTTTGCCCATCACCATTGCGGCGAGAATCCCGCCGACCATGGCCATCAATGAGTTGGCGGCCACCAGGCCGCTGATGTCACCCACCTTCTGGGCCGACATCACGTTGAAGCCAAACCAGCCGACGGTCAGGATCCAGGCACCCAGCGCCAGAAACGGGATACTCGAAGGCGGATGGGCCGCCGTGGCACGCCCGTCCTTGCCGTAACGCCCGTGGCGGCTGCCGAGCATCAACACCGCCCCCAGCGCCAGCCAGCCGCCCACCGCATGCACCACCACCGAGCCGGCAAAATCATGAAAGCCGGCGCCAAAGGTCGCCTCCAGCCAGGCCTGCAGGCCGAAATTGCCGTTCCAGGCCATGCCTTCGAACAACGGGTAGATCAGCGCCACGATAATAAAGGTGGCCGCCAGCTGCGGATAGAAGCGGGCCCGCTCGGCGATCCCCCCGGAGATGATGGCCGGAATGGCCGCGGCAAAGGTCAGCAAAAAGAAAAACTTCACCAGTTCATAACCGCTGTTTGCCGTCAGCGCCGGCGCCGTCTGGAAAAAGCCCGTGCCGTAGGCAATCGCGTAGCCAATAAAGAAATAGGCGATGGTCGAGGCGGCAAAATCGGTGATGATCTTGACCAGGGCGTTGACCTGGTTCTTTTTACGTACCGTGCCCACCTCCAGAAAAGCGAAGCCCGAATGCATGGCCAGCACCATGATGGCCCCGAGAAGAATGAACAGCACGTCAGTGGCGGTTTGAAAATGTTCCATCTTGTTATCCTGAAAATGCGCAAAGTTGGCTCAGGGATTAGCAAGATGCGCACCACTTCGGCGCTGGGGCGAATTTACAAGGAGTTAGCGAAAACCGGGCAGCAACAACGGCGCTGTTTTGCTTTGTTCAGGTGCATAACGGTGTTATCTGCACCAGGATGGCGCGTCACCGGGAGTTCTCACCGGGGCCGGCGATCAGCGCGAGCGAAAACCGCGCGGCAGGATCACTTCCAGCGCATCGCTGAATAGCGGGCCGGCACGCTGACATAATGGTTCGATGAGCGATTCATCCCGGTTCAGGGTCTGCCAGGCCAGGGGGTCGATCGGCTGGACATAGACATCACTGCGGCTATCCAGTCCCTGCTCGGCCATCCCGGTGACGCTGTTGGCGATATGCACGATACAGGCCTCGATCAGATGCTCCGGTGCCTCGCCCGGCCGGTGATGATAATCGACCGCCGCACACAGTGACTCGGGCATCTGCCAGGCACTGAGAAGCTCCCCGCCGATTCGGGCGTGATCGAAACCCAGCAGCGTTTGTTCGGCCTCGAAGTCTCCGCAGGGCTGTTCGGCGGCCAGGTCGATCGCCGCCCGCGACTGTTCGGGCAGGCGGTTATACATCACCAGCTTGCCAATATCGTGCAACAAACCGGCGACAAACAATCGTTCGCTATGGAGAACATGACACTCTTCGGCCAGCAACTGGGCCACCACCGCACAATACACGCTATGCCGCCAGAAATGGACCATGTTTAACAGGTCGGTGGGAATCCGCGAGAACGTCTCCACCGCGGAAGCCGCCAGTACCAGGCCGCGTAATTCACGCAGGCCGATCACCGTCACGGCCCGGGAGACGGTTTCGATACGCGACGGAAAACCGTAAAAGGAGCTGTTCACAATCTTGAGCAGGCGGGCCGTCAGACTCGCATCCTGGCTGATCACCTTGCCCAGCTCACTGGCCGAGGTCTCGGGCTCCTCAACCATTTCATTGACCCGCAAGCAGACCTCCGGCAGGGACACCAGCCGCACCGCACCACCGACCAGTTCTTGAGGGGAAATCCCGGCGGGATAGTCGCCGGATGCCTGTGGGGTAATATCACTCATTGAAAAAAGTTAGCGACTGTCCCGGCCACAACTTTAACCGGGAGTTACTCACTGGCTTCGCCGCGGCGTTTGGCCAGGCTCAGTTGCGCCATCTGACTGACCTCGGGCAGGGGATCCCCGCTCAGACGTTGCAGGGTGGGCACATCGGTATTCCAGTTGCGCGCCACCTCCAGACGTATTTCGCCATTGGTATCTTTGGCAAGGATCGCCAGCGCGTCGGCCGGTACATATTCAAACCGGGCAACCACACTGCGCACGGTCGGATCGGGATCGCGGGCCAGTTTGAGGAATGTGCGATCGGCGGTACCCAGATTGGTGGCCACGCCGATGCGTACCTGGGGATGCGGATCGTTGGCCAGTCGATGCAGCAGTTCGGGCGGCACACGGCGGTTGCGGCTGACCCGCTGGCGCACCTCCCAGTCGCTATGACGGGCCAGGGTTTGCAGACGCTCTGGCGAGGTGGCGGGATGCCCCGCCTCACGCCGACGCTGCTGGGTCTCATCGGCCAGCGCCGGGGGCAGACCCAGCAACAGAATCAGGCTGCATACAACAGACCAACGGGCATAACGCATGATGGATTTCCTGGGATAATGGAATCGGACCAGTGTCTATCCTTCCCCGACCGTCTTATTTCGTCAAGCTTCAGCGGTGCAGGCCGACAACCTCATCAGGCAAGCGGCGTTCTCACCGGGGCAACCGGCCTGGCGCCTTTGCCAAGCCCGGCGTATCCCGATATGCTTGATGCGTGTGTCGGGCCTGTTGTCACATGACACCAACAACGATAATCGAAATGGAAGAAGACGAGAATAATATTCCCCGCATTCTGGCCGTAGACGATTCCCGCGTGATGCGCCGGGCCATGACCAAGGTTCTGGGCAAGGCCTACCACGTCATCGAGGCCGAACACGGCGAGGACGCCTGGACCTATCTCACCAACGACCCTGATATCCAGGTGGTCTTCACCGATCTGTCCATGCCCTATCTGGACGGCTTCGGCCTGCTCGAGCGCATGCGCGATTCGGACGAGCCGCGGCTGCGTGAAATGCCGGTCATCATCATCACCGGCAAGGAAGATGACGACGAAACCAAGCAACGGGCACTGGACAAGGGCGCTTCGGACTTTATTACCAAGCCGTTTGATTCGGTCCAGTTACAGGCCCGCGCCAGGGCGCATGTCAATTTCGAGCAGACCACCCGCAAGCTCACCGAAACCTCCGACAAACTGCAGCAACAGGCCGCTATCGATCAGGTCACCGGTCTCGGTGGGCAGACCTACTTCTGCCGCGCGGCCGATGAGAGCCTGGCCTATTTCAAACGCCACGGTGGCCAGTTCACGCTGTTGCGCATGGATATCGACGATTTCAATGCGCTGTTTATCGCCAACGGCAAGCCCCTGGCAGACAAGATACTGGGACAGATCGGCAAGACTCTGACTCCGCTGGTGCGCAAGGAAGATATGCTGGCGCGCATCGGGCTAGCCAAGTTCGCCATGTTGCTGCGCGATACCCCGATCGAGGACGCCACCCAGCTGGCCGAACGTATACGTCAGGAAATCAATGCCCTGAGTTTTGATGCCGGTGGACAACAACTGCATGTCACGGTCAGCATTGGCCTGTTCGAACCGCATCTGAGCGAGCAGTCGGAAATCAAAGCCCTGATTGGTGAAACCGAAAAATACCTGAACAAGGCCATCGAGGCCGGCGGCAACCAGACGGTGGTCAAATCCCTGCGCAAGGGCAGCGGTGCCGAGCATCTGGATGTGCAACAGGGGCTCAAGCTGCTTGCCGAAGGCAAGGAAGATCTGCTCAAACCCCATCTAGGCAGCCTGATCGAACAGGTTATGCCCCTGCTAAACTACATCGGCCAGCAATCCAGCGACGATATGGCCCGGGCTATTCAGGCGCTCAAGGAGAAGCTGGAAAAATAATTCCCGCTGCCTGTGTCGACAAAGTTCACTTCATCCACCACAAGCGCAGGCGCAGCCCCCACTCAGTGGTATAACCCACCTCGCGAAAAACGACCTCACCATGGCGATTGATCAACAAGGTGGTGGGAACGCCACGTACCCCAAAACGGCTTGCCAGTCGACCTTCCTCATCCAGCAGTGTCATGAAATTCAGCCCCTGCTCCTGCATATAGGCCTGCACTTCCTCCCGGTCGCCGGATTGCATGGCAACGCTGATAACCCGATGGTCGCGACTCAGTGCCTGGATAGTATCCTGTTCAAAACGGCAGATGGGACACCAGCTGGCCCAGAAGTGTAAAACATACGGTTTGCCGGCCAGATCCCGCGAATCGAAATAGGCACCCTGCAACATCGGCGCGCTGTAATCCGG
>CAYOOC010000038.1:0-7637 GCA_964405505.1 uncultured Thiohalophilus sp. | reverse complement strand
GTCGCGTTGGTGCCGCCGAAGCCGAAGCTGTTGGACATGACGCAGTTGATATTCGCATCGTCCTGACGTTCGCGGACGATGGGATAGCCTTCGGCGCCGGGATCCAGTTCCTGGATATTGGCCGAGGCTGCGAGGAAGCTCTCCTGCATCATCAACAACGAATAGATCGCCTCGTTAACGCCGGCCGCACCCAGGGCATGGCCGGTCAGGGATTTGGTCGAGGCAATGGCGGGCATATTGTCACCAAAGACTTCTTTGACGGCTTCCAGTTCGCGGATATCGCCTACCGGGGTACTGGTACCGTGAGCATTGATATAATCCACCGGTTCTGTCACTTCCTGCAGGGCCTGCTGCATGCAGCGTACCGCCCCTTCGCCGGAGGGCTGCACCATATCGAAGCCGTCGGAAGTGGCGCCGTAGCCGACCAGTTCGGCGTAAATGGTCGCGCCGCGAGCTTTGGCGTGCTCCAGCTCTTCGAGCACCAGCACTCCGCCACCGCCGGAGATCACAAACCCGTCGCGATCGACATCATAGGTGCGTGAAGCGGTCTCGGGCGCGTCATTATATTTGGACGAGAGCGCGCCCATGGCATCGAACAGCACGGACAGCGTCCAGTGAACTTCCTCGCCACCACCGGCGAACACAATGTCCTGCTTGCCCATCTGGATCAGCTCGTAACCGTTGCCGATGCAATGGGCCGAAGTGGAACAGGCGGAGCTAATAGAATAGTTAACGCCCTTGATCTTGAACGGCGTGGCCAGACAGGCGGAGTTGGTGCTGGACATGGTGCGCGGCACCATATAGGGGCCAACCTTGCGTACGCCTTTTTCCCGCAGGATGTCGGCGGCCTGCACGATATTCTGGGTGGAAGGTCCGCCGGAGCCGACGATCAGGCCGCTGCGGGGATTGGAAATCTCGTTCTCTTCCAGGCCGGCATCGGCAATCGCCTGTTCCATCGCCAGATAGTTGAATGCCGCACCATCGCCCATGAAGCGCTTGAGCTTGCGATCGATCATCTCATCGAGATTCAGATCAATCGGCCCGTCGATCTGGGAGCGAAAGCCGAGTTCCGCATATTCGGGATTGAAACGGATACCGGACTGGCCCTGGCGCAGAGACTCGGTAACCTCCTGTCGGTTATTGCCGATACTGGAGACAATTCCGAGACCGGTAATAGCAACGCGTCGTAATGGCATGTTCAGATAAACAGCTTAAAGTTGGTCAGTGGAGGTGAAAAGCCCGACCCGCAGATCGTCGGCGGTATAAATTTCACGGCCGTCGACTTCCAGACTGGCATCGGCGATACCCATAAACAATTTACGCATAATCAATCGTTTCAGGTTGATACGGTAGGTCACCATTTTGCAATCCGGGGTGACCTGGCCGGTGAATTTGACCTCGCCGGCACCCAGTGCCCGGCCGTGGCCCGGTCCGCCCATCCAGCCGAGGAAAAAGCCGATCAGCTGCCACATGGCGTCCAGTCCCAGACAACCCGGCATCACCGGGTCCCCTTCAAAATGGCACTGGAAAAACCACAAATCCGGTTTGATATCCAGCTCGGCGATAATCTCGCCCTTGTCGAAATTCCCGCCACTGTCACTGATATGGGTAATGCGGTCGAACATCAGCATCGGTGGTAACGGCAACTGGGCATTACCCGGGCCAAACAGCTCGCCATGACCACACTGAATCAGTTCTTCATAAGTGTAGCTGTGTTTCTTCTGGGTCGTGGCCACGTTGGCTGAGTCCATAAATATATTATTTCCAATTATCAGTAAGTTATATGCCCCGGCCCGTTACCGGAATCCGGGATATGAAAATGTCGACAGGCTATTTTAACTGTGGAACGCGCGGGAAATAAAGCCATTGCAACGGGTTTTCCCGTCTCAGTCCCGGTCGCGATGAAATCCGCGCTTCGAACCCTCGATAAACGCCGCCAGGCGGGTTGCCGAATCCGTTGCCAGAGCCTGCAGTTGCTGCAGACTGGCCGCCAGATCGGCCTCGCCGCGAAACAGAATCCGGTAGGCCTGCTTCAGGACGCGCAGATCCTCTGCCGGGTAACCGGCCCGTCTGAGGCCCACCACGTTCAAGCCCCGCACCCGGCCCGGCATGCCGTCGGTAATCATAAACGGCAACACATCCCGGGTGATTTTGCTGTTGCCGCCGATCATAGCCAGTTCGCCCACCCGGGCGAACTGGTGAATCATTACCCCACCGGAGATAAATGCCCGATCGGCCACGCTGACAAAACCGCCCAGGGCGGCGTAAGGCGCCACGATCACCTGATTGGCCAGGACGCAATCATGGCCAAGATGCGCCCCGTTCATTAAATAGTTGCGATTGCCCAGCCGGGTATGTTCGCTGGCCACGCTGGCGCGATGAATAATGATCGCCTCACGCAGCACATTCTCGTCGCCGATCGTCACATAACTGGCTGTTGCGGGATCGAAGCCGAGATCCTGTGGCAGGCCACCGATGACCGCGTGTTCATGGATCCGGTTACTGTTGCCGATCCGGCTTCCGCCGTGCACAACTGCGCCGCTGTGCAGAATATTGTTATCCCCCAGTATGACGTCGTCATGAATCACCACGAACGGGCCAATCTGATTGCCACTGCCAAGTTGCGCCTGTTCGGAAACCACCGCGGTGGGATGAATTGAGTTGCTCATAAATCAGGTTGCCTGGATAAAGTCATTCAATTATCGATTTTTCAGATAGCCCCGGGGCCGGATTGCCACGGTACTTTTGACCACACTGCAGCGCTCGCCATCGGCACGATAAAAAGCATATTCGAAGATCGGCGTGCTGCGGCCCTTTTCCGCCAGTTCGCGGCGGATCTGTTCCTCCAGCTCCGGCGGAAATTCAAAACGCAACTCCAGATCGCTGTTCCCCACCTTTTGAAAATCAACCTCATGCGCCCGGGTCCAGACCGACGTACCGGGAAACAACCTGGCGCAGGCCAGCGCGGCGATCGGATCCGACAGGGCACACTGGTAACCGCCGAACATGGAATTGCCCATATTACGGGAGAACATATTCAATGGCAGCAACAAACGGATACGACGCCAGTCATCGCTCAACTCCAGCACCTTGACCCGCATCAGGCAGAACGGCGGATACCATTGCAGGCGACGCTTCTCGGACAAAAAGTGCAGCCGGCTCAGCAGTTTCAGCAGATTGAACGTCATTTGGTCACGTGATTGTTCCCGGATAGTACTATACACCTATAGACTACCGGGTGTATTTGTGTAGCGTCACGTTACAATATCAGGCATGCCTGATACCGCAAGACAAACCGCGACCACACTGCAAAACGTATTGCGTTTTGACAACCGTTTTGCCCGTCTGCCGGCGCGATTCTACTCCCGGGTGAATCCGACCCCGTTTGAAGCCTCGCATCATCTGGTCAGTTTCAACCCGGACGTGGCCCGTCTGCTGGGTATCGACCCGGACTCGGTTGCCCCCGATGAATGGATCGATCTGATCAGCGGACGTTGTTTGCCGGCCGATTGCGAGCCGCTGGCGATGCTCTATGCCGGCCATCAGTTCGGGCACTTTGTCCCGCAACTGGGCGACGGCCGGGCGATTCTGCTGGGCGAGGTACGCAATCCCCAGGACGAGAAGTACGATATCCAGCTCAAGGGCAGCGGCCTGACCCCTTATTCTCGCAACGCGGACGGCCGCGCCGTGCTGCGCTCCACGATTCGCGAATACCTGTGTTCCGAAGCCATGCACGGGCTCGGTATTCCTACCACCCGGGCTCTGGCCATTGTCGGCAGCGATGCCGAAGTCTATCGCGAGCAGATCGAAACCGGCGCCATTCTGGCGCGCGTCGCCCCTTCGCATGTGCGCTTTGGATCCTTCGAGGTCTTTTATCATCGCAAGCAACAAGATGCCGTGCAACAACTGGCCGATTATGTGATCGCCGAACACTATCCCGAGCTGGCGACACATGACAAACCGTATCTCGCCCTGCTCGAAGAAGTCGTCCGGCGCACCGCCCGCCTGATCGCCCAGTGGCAGGCGATCGGCTTTGCCCATGGTGTGCTGAACACCGACAACATGTCGATCCTGGGGCTCACCCTGGATTACGGTCCCTTCGGGTTTGTGGAACAGTATCAACCCGGCTATATCTGCAACCATTCGGACTTCCACGGCCGTTACGCCTTCGACCAGCAACCGGGTATCGGGCTGTGGAACCTGAATCGTCTGGCCCAGGCATTGATCCCGCTGATCAGTGTCGACGAAGCCAAAGCCGCGCTGGAGCAGTACGAGCCGCTGTTTGTCGACCGCTATCTTGAGCTGATGCACGCCAAGCTGGGAATGAACAACAATGACGACATGACGCAGGAACTGATCAGCGATTTACTGTCGGACATGCAGGCCAACCAGGTGGATTACACCCGCCTGTTCCGGGCGCTGTGTGATTTTGACTCCCATCCACAGGCTCGCAATGAGGCGATCCGCAACCTGTTTGTCGAACGCGAAGCGTTTGATACCTGGGCACAACAGTATCGCCGGCAGCTGGAGCGCGAACAAAGTGACGATGCATCACGCCGCGAAGCGATGCGCCAGGTCAATCCCAAATATGTCTTGCGCAATTACATGGCCCAGATCGCCATCGACAAGGCACAGCAAAACGATTTCAGTGAAGTGGACAGATTACTGGCGATCCTGCGCGATCCCTACGCCGAACATCCCGACATGGCCCATTATGCGGACGAACCACCACAGTGGGCGAATCAGATCGAGGTGAGTTGTTCTTCGTAGGCCCTGCGGCCGGGACGAGGGCCGAGTGACGAGGTACAAGCAGGATACAGGTATGTAAAACACACCCTCAATTTATTTTTTGCCTCAGGAGGTAATAGATAAGGTCTAGCGTCGTAGACACATACTACTCGACCCTCGTAACTCGTCCCTCGTTACTGACAGTCCGAAGGACTGTCAGCCGGATGCCCCGCAGGAACCGCACGCCCCGCTGCCACCGACGCTCTGGAAGACGTTATTGAAGACAAACGAGGCGCGGCCTTCTTCGGTGTAGTCGATGTCACAACCTTTGAGGTAACTCAGGGCAATGGCATCCACGACCACCTTGAAACCGTCCTTCTCGAGTACCTTGTCACGAGGGTCGAGGTACTCCGCATAGGTCATGCCATAAGTCATACCACCGCAACCGCCGCCGGTGACAAAAATGCGAATGCCTTCGATACCATCATCGGCGTTTTGCATAATAGCCTGCAGCTGGCCCGCCGCCTTGTCGCTGATCTGAATATCCTGCGTATTGATCTCCGGTTCGAACGCCAGCGCCTGACTCATGCTGTACACCTCCTGACGGGCGGCCTTGCGGGACCGCGGTGAATTTAAGATAATAAGTTGGACTGTTGCCTATCTTATCATACAGACCTGATGAAACCAGCAATGGTTCCTGGTCCCGATCCTAACCAGAACCCGGAGTAATCACATGACACGTACGGTTTTCTGCCAGGTTCTCAAGCGCGAGGCGCCGGCTCTGGACGAGGCGCCTTACCCGGGTGAAATCGGCCAGCGCATTGTCGAGAACGTCTCGGCCGAAGGCTGGCGCCTGTGGCTGGACCGTTTGACCACGATCATTAATGAAAACCGCCTCAGCACCGCCGACCCGCGTCATCTGGATATGATTGAAGAGCATATGCTTGGCTTTTTGTTTAACGAAAGCGATCAGGGTGCTCTGCCCAGCGGCTATGTGCCCCGCGATCGATCATCGTAATCCCTTATGAAATTCTGTAGCGAATGTGGACATCTGGTTAACAGCCGTATACCCGACGGGGATAATCGGCTGCGCTATGTCTGCGATCAATGCCAGACCATTCATTATCACAACCCCAAGATCATTGCCGGCACCCTCCCGATCTGGGAGGACAAGGTACTGCTGTGCAAGCGCGCCATCGAACCCCGTTACGGCACCTGGACCCTGCCGGCCGGGTTCATGGAACTGGGCGAGACCATGGAACAGGCGGCATTGCGTGAATCCGAAGAAGAGGCTTGCGCTAATGTCGAAATCGACCACATTTACACCCTGATCAGCCTGCCACACGTCAATCAGGTGTACGTGATGTATCGCGCCCGCTTATTGGATCTCGATTTCGCCGCCGGTGAGGAAAGCTTGGAGGTGCGGCTGTTCGATGAGGCCGAAATTCCCTGGCAGGAACTGGCGTTTCGCACCATTCACTATACGCTGGAGCGGTTTTTCGACGATCGGCGCCAGGCCAGCTTTCCGGTCTACACCCACACGATCAACGCCAATAACCGCGCCCCGTAAATCCACCTCTGAACCGGTGTTCTGAATACCCGTAAAATATGCGGTGCCGTCGCACCGGTTAAACTCGGCGTATTCAGGTATTCGTAACGCCGGTTCAGGTTTAACCTCCGCCCCGCGCTTGCCACCGGATGCGTGACAGGGACCATTCCCCCGCCAGCTTGTGCCAGCGCATGCTGACCGAATAGCGTCGTCCTCGCTCGGGTAACACGCTCCTGCCACCGAGCAACAGCGCCTCGAGCGTGACATCCGCCTGATCACCCTGCACCCGGATATCGTGGTTATGGGTCACAACCTTGATATCGGGATAACGACGGAAGTGATACCGCATCATGGCCCGCAGTTCCTGCTGTCGCAGACCCTCACCAGCATGAAAGTCCTCCGCCAGGGGCGCCAGTACCGGACCGATTCGCCGCTCCTCGATCCCCGCCTGCATGGCCGCAATAGCCCGGGCGATCTGTGCGGCATCATCTTCCGGCTCACCGCAACCGGCCAGTAGCAAGGCCCCGACCACTCCCACGACAATCGCTGAAAATGTGATACGCATCATTACCTCGCTCGACAATTTCGTTATGTTTGGCCTGACAACGGCCTCCTCCTCGTGTGCCGGCGTCATTACTTATTTGCAAGATTGCAAGAACAGGGTTCCACGTCACTTATGGCCATCTTCGTCTCTCGCCTGTTGAACCGCGCCAATCCGCCGAGCCGGGCCGTCGGATTGCAACGCCTGCTAGAGCCACTGGCCGTCCGTCAGCCGCTGGTGTATCGGGGCCTGGTCACGCTGTTTGCCCTGGTGGGCTATCTGTTGTTGCTGCTGTTTCCCTTGATTGCTTTGGGTCTACTGAGTGATTTGCCTCGCCAATGGCAGATCGCCAGCACCTGGCAGGAGTGGTTATGGAGCGGCCTTGTTTTGCTTATCATTCTGTTTGCCCTGGCCCTGAGCACGCCATTACTCTTCAACCGTTTTACTTTACCCAAAGGCCTGGAAATTCACCGGCAAAATTCGCCGAAACTGTTTCAGCTGGTGGAACAACTGCGCCAGGACTTCAAATACCCGGTACTCGATCAGATTATCCTGCGCGAAGGTTTCGGCGTCGAGGTGATCCGTACCCCCCGTCTGGGCCTGCCCCTGCTCCATCAGCATACGCTGGTAATCGGCCTAGACAGTTTGCTAACCCTGCCCCCGGCCCATTTTAAATCCGTGCTGGCACGGCGAATCGGTCAACTCAGCGGCATTCATAATCGATATGTCGGCTGGTTGGCGGCCCTGTGCCAAACCTGGGAGCATTATCATCAGGCTTTCAAACAACAAAAATCGCCGCTGGCGCGCCCCCTGCAATGG